>JAHIKO010000037.1 GCA_018897535.1 Candidatus Dependentiae bacterium | reverse complement strand
TAGATATGGTTGATGCTGTAATTATAGCAGTGCCAACAGAATATCATCATCAAATAGCAAAAGATTGTTTGCAAAAAAACAAACATGTGCTGGTTGAAAAACCAATAACAAAAACACTTGATCAAGCTATAGAATTATTTCAAATTGCAGAAGAAAAAAATTTGGCTTTGCATATTGGACATGTTGAAAGATTTAATGGTGCAGTTCAAGAATTAAAAAAAATTATTAACGATCCTTATCTTATTGAATGTCATCGCATTGGGCCTTTTGCAGCGCGAGTTCAAAATGACAGCGTTGTTCTGGATTTGATGATACATGATATAGACTTGGTATTAAATATAGTAAATTCAAAAATATCAACATCAGAAATAGTTTCTAGAAAAATAAAATCAAATCTGGCAGATATTGCCGTGGCACAAGTTAAGTTTGAAAATGGAGTTCTTGCAAATATAACCTCAAGCCGTGCTTCTCAGATAAAAGAACGAACAATGTGCATTCATCAAAAGGACGCTTTCATTAAATTGGATTTTACAACTCAAGATATTTTCATACACAGACATACAAGCGACAGTGTAATTGTTGGAAATAATCAATTACAATATAAACAAGAAGCTATGATAGAACGTCTTTTTGTTTTTAAAGACAATCCGTTAAAACAAGAAATAGAATATTTTGCAAATTCAATAAAATCCGGAAAACAACTTAACAATGCAAAAAACGATATTGCAGCGCTAGAATTAACATTAAAATTGGATAGTTTAGTAAAATGATTGCGATCATTGCGGGCACAGGTCAATTACCACTAGATGCTGCCAAAGCCCTTTTAGAACAAAATAAAAATTTTATTGTGATTTGTTTATTTCCAAATGACAATAAAGAGATCTTAGAACAAACACTTTTGGAAAAAAACATAAAAATTATTTCTCAAGAATTTTATAAAGCCGGAACAATTTTATCTTTACTACAAGAAAATTTTGTAACTGAAGTTTTATTTATAGGCAAAGTAGATAAAAGTAATTTGTTTAAAAATTTAAAATTGGATTGGCTTTGTGTAAAAACTTTAGCAAAAGCAGCTACAAAGAGTGATCAAACATTAATGGAAGCAATCATAAATACGGTTCAGGATTATGGAATAACTGTTTTAAAACAAAGCGATATTTTGAAAAATTTATTTGTAAAACCCGGTGTTTTATGTGGAAAACTAACGCAAGAAATTGAAGAAGATATAAATTTTGGTCTTAATGTAGCAGATAAACTTTCATTAATAGATATTGGCCAAACCGTAGTTGTTAAAAACAAAATGATAATTGCAGTAGAGGCAATTGAAGGCACTGATAACTGTATAAAAAAAGCTATTGAATTTGGTCATGATAATCTTATAATTTGTAAAACGGCGCATAAAGATCAAAACCAAAAATATGATCTACCAACCCTTGGGCCCAAAACTTTGGAAAATATTAAAGCAGGTCAAGTTAAGGCTATTGCATGGCATTCGGACAAAACTTTTATTTCCAATTTTGACCAATTTGTAAAATTAGCTAAAAATCTAAATATCACACTTATTTCGATTTAATAAAGTAGCCCAGTGCGCCTGTCCGCCGAAGCTTTATGCGAAGGCTAGGTATGCTCTGGGCAACAACATTACGCCTTTGGCATATAAAACTGATTTCCAACATCAATACCCATTAAAGAAATAGCATTTTTATATCCGCCATTTAAAAACCATTCACGACCCTGCCAAATTTTTATTAATTTTGTTTTATAAGGATGCAAAGGTGTTACATGTTGGTATTGTGTAAAAGAAAGTTCTTTTAAAGCCTTTTTTGTACTTCCATTCATTTTTTCCAAAACCCATAAGGCTGCGGCTTCACCCGTTCTGTCTCGACCGGATTTGCAATGAATAAGAATTGGTCTTTGCGCATTGTCATACATATGTAAAAGTTTTGATAATTTTTTCTGGGTTGGAAATTTATCGGCGCTCATTCTGATATTACAAAATTTTACACTCATAGATTCAGTTACCATTTTTTCATCTTGCCACCAAGATTGATCTTTATTTGTACCTCTTAAATTAATAACTGTTTTTATACCATTTTTATTTATAAATTTTGCCAAATCAATAGAACTTAACTGTCCGGATCTGTAAAGATTCCCTTTATCAACAACACCCTCGTTGTTAACCTTATGTTTTACAGCATCAACAATAGTCTTTGGAAAAGATGTTATTTTTTTTATCTTATTTTTGAGTTTTTTGTGACCTGAATAAACATCACCTGAAAAAATAAAAAGATTGGCAACAAAGATAATTAATACCTTGTTAGTATTTTTAAAAAACATAAAAAGCCCCCCCGGCAATTTTGAATTATAACCTTCATTTAATACTTTATTATCGCAATTAAACGAATGTTACTCAAACGCCAGAAGACTTTTCTATTTGAAATTTATTGGGCTAGCAATATGTTTTTTCCGTCTTTATAAAACGCTCTCTCAGCCAAGCTACGGCCTGCAATTCCGCCAAAAACTTCTCCAAATTTTTTTGCTATTGCTGAAGAAATCGAATCCATAATTCTATCTGAAAAAAAGCTTAATCTTTCATCTGTAATTTCATTATTTAAAAATTCTTTTTCAAATTGAGCCAACTCTAATTCGGTAAAAGTTCCGGATTTTACAAGTGATGCAAAAAAGTATTGTTGCATTTGGTCGCCACCAGGCAAATCATTTTTCATAAAAAGATATGGCACATTATCTTTTACCATACTTTTCATTATAAATAATTTTTGATCCGGTTTGCTTAAATTTTTAAACTCGGATTTTCCAATAAGTTCTTCAGTCTCCAATATATTTTTAATATTTGAATCAAATACATCATGTATCAAAGCATCAGCCAATACTAAAGCAAGTCTTGATAAGATATAATTAAATTGTTTTTTAAGACCAAGAGCTATTCTTTTACCAATATATGAACCAATATTTACCGAAACGTATCCCATGCATCTATTTGTCCAATATTCTTTATCTGTAATTTTTGCATAATTTGTATTGCCAATATAGTAAATCGAATCCGATCCACTCAAAAAATCCAATCCTGTTCCAATGGGGTTAAAAAAGTATCTACTCAATTGCCATTCTTTATCTATTAATGGTATATATTCCTGACCAAAAACCGTATTTTTATCTATATTTGCCACTTTTTTCAAATTATTATTTTCAAAGGCTTTAGCCACACCTATTGGAGCAAATGTATTAACTGCAAATCTGATTAATTTAGGACTAATAAGTCCAAGTGTTTTATTTTCTATTGCCTCTAAAGTTTTATAGTCAACTTTAGAATAAACTTGATGTTCAAGATAATCTGCAAAAGAGATATAACCATCTTTTATGGAAAACCAAACAGCACTTTTCATGTGTGTAGAATTTTTTGGAAAATTAAAATTAAACTTGTCATCATCAAGTAATGTGAAAACTAAATTGGGATATTTAGAATAAACATATGCAGAGCCAACCCGGAAAAAAGTTCGCATAAACCAATTTTGTTTATCAACTAAAAAATTTGGGTCAAGATAAAACCCAAATGCATCGGATTGTATTTTTTTAAATGCATTGGCAACATCAATTTTTCCTGTTCTAACATCAGAAATTATTTTTAAAAGATATACCGGGAAAAAAAGTGAACTTATTGCACTATCGCCTAAAAGTAATTTAAATAAATATTTTTTATTATCTTTATTATCTTGCAAATAATAATTTAAAAACTTTTTATAAAATCCATATGAAAATAGTATGGCAGGAGCAAATTTTGCAACATCATCGGCACCGTGTAAAATTTTATTTGCAGCAACGCCTACAGGTCCGGCTTGAGCCAACATAAACGAAGTTGAATCAAAATTACCTTTATTGTCTATTGCAAAAACAAATGGCTTAAACTCTTCAAATATCTGATCTTTCCAATAAATTGCCGCTTCAACTTTTTCTTTATCCAACTTATTTGATTTTATGAACTTATCAAGATTCGAAACAACCTTTTTAAAAGCAACTTTAAATCTTAGATTTTCATTTTTAATATACAAAGCCAATGCGTCAAACATTTCAGGAAATTTACCTAATGATAATAGTTTTACGATTTCTTTTAAACTATTAAATTTAGTTAAGTTATCTTTTTTCAATTTATTTTTAATATCAGGCAAAAGATTTTCTAAAGATTCTAAAATATTTTTAAGCTCTTTTTTAGTTGCATCGTCCAATTGATTATTCTGAATTTTTAAAATAAAAGCTTGGTCTAAAATTATTTCTTGAATTTTATCAGCAACACTTACAAAGACTTCAGTTTGAATTACAAGCTTTAAATCCTTTAATAAACCAATTATTGGAAATAATGGATTTAAATTAAATATTCTAACCATCACATTACCGCTAAGTTGCCATGTCGACATTACTTCAGTCTTAAGTTCATCGGTAAATTGATCTGCCATGGCTGCAGGATTTTTGAAAAAATTTACCAAATCCATATTTGAAGACAAAATATCGCTGTTATTATTGTCACTATTTTCCGGCTCTTTACCAAGATTATTTAAAATATCATCTTGAATTTCACTTGGGTCAAACTCGTTTGAATCAAGATTATCAAATTGCTCCAAAAATTTATCTAAAGCCGCAGTGTCATTTGGTTGCTGCTCCTGCGCTAAACGGGTTATGCCATTACTTTCGCTTACAGCTGTAATTATTTTTACACAATTTCTATTTTCAGGACTTTTGGCAAAAGAAATGTTTTCTATAAAAGATATGAATATTAAGAAATAAAAAAATATTTTTTTAAAATTAATCATCTTATAATAAATCCCTAAAAGATCTTGGCCCCAAATATAGTTATATAACTTTTTAAGAGATTTATTATGTCAGCATCGATAAATTTGTCAAACAAAAAAGGCACGGTTTCCCGTGCCATTCTTGTTTATTTTAAAACATCAGATTAATAGTTAACCGTTACTGTATTTGCTCCGGTCACTTTCTTTAAATCCGATACATATTCAGATGTTGGTTTTATAGTTTTTTTATTAACTTCTGAATCAAGCGTTTTTGTAACTTTTTCAAGTTCAGCCAATTCACGTTTCTTATTGTTATAATTATTACCAGCCTGATTAACGTTTCCAATTTGTAATCCAACTAACTGTGTTTTGCCGCTACGAAGTTTTTTTCTTGCTTCAGCTAACTGATGATCTGGATCGTTGGTCAAGCCTTCATTATGCTTTCTTTCAATATAATTTAAAACGCCCTTATATATCTTTGCAAACGGATATGCCGAAAATGCCAATTTAACTACTGCAGGCCAGTATTTTAACAAACTTGTATTACTAGTAGAAGATCCTGGAAAAATAGAATATATTCCGTACAAAAGTCCACCGCCAATAACAGCCGCCGGAATAGCGGAAGCCAAATATCTTTTTGTCCAAAGATAATTATTAATTTTTTTAGGTGTATCTTTAACAAATTTAACTGTTGTATCAATCTTATTATTTACAGTAGTAAGTCCATTATCTACAGCCGCCACACCTCTACCAACAAGTTTAAAACCGGCTACCGATCCATTCCAAATTGATTTTAATAAATCGGGTTGCTCATTCTTTTGTTCCGATACAACTTTCATAGCATATGAATTTTGGTTTGAACTAAGCGCAAATATTAATAAAAGTATACTTAGTGATTTTTTCATAAGAAAACCTCCAATATTATAAATTCACTAAAAATAACCACACATTTTAAAACCAAAACTTATAAAGTATTAAAACAATACAAGTTTCAATTTAACTATTAAAAGAATACTAGACTTAAAATATCGAACAACCGACAGGTACTTAATACCAAAAAAATGATAAAATACTATTAAATCAAACGATTCGAGCAATAATTTAATTTCTATTTGAAAAGTTTGCAATTATACCAAGCATACAAAAGATTGCAACCAGAGAACTTCCACCATAACTAATAAATGGTAATCCAAGCCCTTTTGTGGGTAAAAGACCGCAAGAAACCATCAAATTTATAACAGCTTGAATGGTTATAAGAACTACAAATCCAATGGTGGTAAAAAAAGCAAAATCAGATTCTAATTTTAACGCTATTCGAACGCCAAAATATAAAAACATTAAATATAAAGCGATTATAACCAAAGAACCTACAAACCCAACTTCTTCGGCAATAATTGGAAAGATGAAATCGGTATGTTGCATGGGAAGATAGAAAAACTTTTGAGAAGAATTGGAAATTCCAACGCCCCAAAATTTACCACATCCTATAGCTATAAGTGATTGAATAATTTGAAAACCACTACCTTTAGGATCGGCCCACGGATTTAAAAAGATTAAAATTCTATTTAACCTATATGATTTTGAATAAATTAAATAAATAATTGCAGGAATTGATAATAAAACCGTAGAAAATAGATGTATCATATTAAAATTTGCTATAAAAAACAAAACCAAAGCTGTAGAAAATATTGTTATAACCGATCCAAAATCCGGTTGTTTTAATAAAATTAAAAAAGTAATACCCAAAATTATTAAAAACGGCAAATAACTATGAACTAAAGATTTTACCTTTTTTTTCTTTTTTTCTATAAAATACCCTATATATAAAAATAAAAATAATTTTAAAAATTCACTTGGTTGCAAACTAAAATTTCCCAAAATCAACCATCTGGATGAACCATGCAACTTAAGCCCCATATTTGAAACCAAAGTTAATGTAGTTAGAATCAATGATAAGAAAAATAATAACGGCGTAAATTTTTTTAAACTATTTTGCGGCACAGCGGCAAAAATAAAAAAACTTATTATAGCCGGAACCAAATACAATAATTGTTTTTTAATAAAATAAAATGAAGATCCAAATTTTTCAAAAGCATATACGGAGCTGGAAGAATATATAAAAATAAAACCTATTAAAGTCAATGCCAAAACTATAATTAACAGGAATCTCAAATCTTTTTTTACTTCGTTATGATCGTATTCCATAAATATTTTTACCCCTTTTTACTTAAAATCAAATTTTTAAAGGAATCTCCCCTGTGCTTATAATCTTTAAATAAATCATAACTGGAACCGGTAGGTGAAAATAAAACCTGATCTCCGGGTTTTACAATATCAAAAACAGCTTTAATAACAGTTTCCAATGTTGGATAGCAACTATAACAAGAAAAGTTTGCACAATCTTTACCAAAACAAAAAACAGCTTTTATATTTTTTATTTTTTTCAAAAATTCTACTAATGGAGTTCGATCTACACCCTTTGATAATCCACCCAAAATTAAAATTATCGGTTTTTCATTTCTTGATAATTTAGCTACAGCTTCCATAGTTGATTGATAAACGGTAGATTTGGAATCATTATAAAAATCAATTTCATTAAAATTCGTAAATAATTCAAGTCTATGATTTTGTAAATTTTCCTGTGAATAAAAATTACTGGTTTTGGCAAAAATTAATTCCAGTTGTTTTAAGTCAAAATCTAACAAAAATAGTGTTGCCAAAATTGTAAGCCAGTTTTTTTCAAAACTAACATTTGGCAAATGTGTAATATCAAACAAAACTTTTTGTTCAATAATTTTATTGTTAATTATTTTATAAAAAATTAAATTGTTATTTGATACTGAAAAAATATTAAATTTTTTTATACCCAAATTTATTAGATTATCAAAAGATTTATTGAAATCTTGAGACATACAACAAAGTTGCGTTTGAGCTTTTAAAATTTTAGTTAAAAATATATTTTTTATATCAGGCGACAAAACATCAAATAAAAATTCTGACGGAAAAATAAAATATTGATTCTCATTTTGATATTCAAATATATGACATTTGGATTGAAAATAATCTTTCAAATCAATGTGCCAATCAAGATGATTCGAATAAAAATTTGTCCATATCGCAATATCGGGCGCAAATTTTTTATTTAATTTTAATTGAAAACTGGATAATTCTAAAAATGCCAAGTCCATATTATTTTGAGTAGCAACCAAATCAAGCATTGCATTTCCAATATTTCCTGCAGCACATGTTGATAAGTTTTCATTATCTTTCGTGAGCATTTTAGACGCAAAATTTGCAAGATACGAAGTTGTGGTAGTTTTACCCAAACTTCCGGTAATAGCTACAGTTTTTTTAGAAAAATAATCAGAAAGCAAATCAAGTTCACAAATGAATTTGGACTGATCATAAGAATCAAAATTTTTTAATTTAAATCCCGGACTTACAAAAATTTTGGTACTTTGTTCAAAAAAATTGGTTAAATTTAAAACATCAAAAAAAGAGACGCCCAAAGAATCTAAATCTTTTAACTCTTGCAGCGTAAGTTGTCGTTCATCAAATATATTTATTTTAAAATTTTTATCTAATTTTTTGAAAAAATTTAGAGCCGATTTTCCAACAATTCCAAATCCTAAAATGCCAACGCTGTCTTGCATTGCAGTAACGCCTCAAAATTAAATATTTTAAAATTATAAATTAACTATTAGGTAATTTAACATTTTTATCCAATTTTGCACAAATAATAGAGATGTTTTGGTATCAAGCTTTCCGGATTTAATAAATTTCAGACCATCTTCAAGTCTTTCTTTATTAATTTTTCCAACTCTTCTAACAAAAAAGCTTCTATTAATTTTTGATAAGATTAAATCAATACTTTCTTTTTCAGAAAAATCTATTTTGGAACTTTTTACAGAATCCAACAATAAAATTTCTGAATACAATCTATAAAATAAAATTTCTATTTTTTTAAAATATCTCTTAACCCATATTTTATAAATTTTATGAATTGCTGTGATAATTATAATAATAGAGACAAACGTTAAAAAATAATCCAAATGATGCACCAATACTTGCAAAACTCCGGAAATACCTGAAATTGCTTTGGTTGTACCTAAGCCCGGCAAACCTATAGGTGCAAATAAAAAAAGATAACTAAATAGTATCATGATTACTCCTAATTTTTATTTCGACGTCTCAACATATTTCTCAATACCCTTTGAAATACCAATTGCCAAAAGTTGCCTGTAAGCAGTAATCGACAACCTTTTAGCTTCTTTTGGATTTGTTATAAACCCAACTTCAATAAGAGCCGCTGGAATATCATTTTCCAGTAAAACTCTAAAATCATTTCGTTTAATACCTCGATCTATTACATCCGACACCTTTTTGCTATTTAAATATTCGATTATTCCATTTTGAATACTTAGAGCAAGTTGTTCAGACTGATCAATATTATTTTTTAATGTTATATCTGCAAGTTTTGCAATAGTTTCATCATTTTCATTAAAAACAAATAGAAATCCGCCTCTCCTGTCTCGAGCTAAAATATCATTTGAATTTAAAAAATAAGATTCGATACCGGAAGCATTAGAAACACTTGGAACAGCATTTGCATGAATGGAAACAAAAAAATCTGCCTTTAATTGTGTTGCCAAATCCGTTCTATCTTTTAAAGATAAAAATTTATCTTCGGCTCTAGTTAAATAGACTTCAAAACCTTTTTTTTTTAACAAAAGTTGAACACGACGAGCAATATCAAGTGTTAATTCCTTCTCTTTTAATAAAAAAAAACCCAGCGCACCGGTATCTTGTCCACCATGTCCGGCATCAACTAAAATACGATTTTTTTTTTGCAATTCAGAATTTTTACAATCAATTAATTTATTATCAAAATCGTTTGATTTATTTTTTGCATAAAGCAACTGTTTTCCCTGTTCCTGTAATTTTTGTAAATCACTTTTTTTAAAAAAATCGATTAATAATCTTGCCGGATCTTCAAGTTTATTCCAGCGAATTAAAATATCATCAGTTGAAAAAGTTATTAATATGACAACTCTTGGACTTGGTGCCTGTGAATAAAACAATTCGGCTTTTTTTATAATGTCGCCCAAACTTTTTATAGATTCCACAACATTTTTTTCTTTAAAATCTTGTATATTCATAGCCGGAAAAGATATTTCCAACTGCATCTTTTCAGCATCTATTCTTTTTTCAAAATATAAAGAATTTGTAAATTCAAAAAAAAGTTGTGGCGCCAATCTTTTATTACAAATTTCAACATACTTTAAAGAATTTATTGAATAAACTGATCTTGAACTTAATAAGACGCACAAAATGATAATTTTTTTGAAATAAGTATTCATAAGCCCACCCCTTTTTATTCTATTAATACATTTTTCAACCTAAATTTACTAAATAACTTTTCTAATTGTCAATTAAAAAGATTTATTTCTGAATAATTTGTATAAAAAGGGCAAATTTAATATTCTTATTTTTTATAAGCTTTTTTAGGATAATTATGAAAATACTGGAAAATATAAGTTTAAAAGATAAAAATTGGTTTAAAACCGGTGGTAATTCAAAATTTTTCTGTGAGCCTGAAACCGAACATGAATTTGTACTGGCCATAACTTTTGCCAATAAAAATAATCTGGAAATATTTGTTTTAGGTGATGGTGCAAACTTGCTTATAAGTGATAATGGTTTTAATGGATTAACAATAAGGCCTAAACTCAGAAATATAACTGTAAACGAAAACATGGTAACAGCTCAAGCCGGGGTAGAGATTCAAGATTTAATAAATTTTTGTCTTGATGATAACTTACTTGGCATTGAAGATTTCAGTTGTATTCCCGGATCTATTGGAGGTGCTGTATATATTAATATTCACTATTTTGAAAAATTTTTAAGTGATTATTTAATTAGTGCACAAATTATAGATTCAAAAACCGGTGAAATAATTGTTGTAAATAAAAGTTGGTTTAATTTTGGTTATGATCAATCTAAATTACAAAATAAAAATTATTTTTTAGTTAGTGCTACTTTTGAATTAAAAAAATGTGATAATTTGGAAGCTGCATATGCTAAAGGTCGTAGCCATGAGATCATAAGATACAGGCAAAGACAATATCCAACATCAAATACCTGTGGAAGCTTTTTTAGAAATTTTTACGAAAACGAAGTAAGTTTGGAAATTAACGGTAAAAAAATGATTTTCGTCGCTTACTATTTAGATAAACTTGGAATAAAAGGTAATTTAAAAATAGGCGGAGCTCAAATTTCATTTAAACATGCAAATATGATAGTTACAGATGATACAGCAACAAGCCAAGATGTTATAAATTTAGCAAAAGAGATACAAAATCTTGTTTTTAAAAATTATAAAATAAAACCAATTGCCGAATGCCAATTAATAGGTTTTGACGAAAATACTTTATAAAAAATTAACAGACAACTAACTGAAATTTAGGTTCCCCATTAATCATTTTTAAGCTTAAATAAGACGGTTCATAATAAAAACCGGATATAGCACATGCTATATGAATAAAAATTGGCTTTCCATAACGCCCAATGTCGCAAAATCCCAATGGCAAACTTCTTGTTCCATTCAAAACATCCTGAATATTATTTATTTTTTTTAAAAAAATTTCATAATTTTCAAATGTTTTAGATGTAAATAATCCATGAAAATGACCTCTTAAAAATCCATCAATTTCATATAAATCCATACGATTCAATGCCAAAAGAGTAGAATATTTATATGCACAGTTACGTACAAATACATAATTATTTTCAGACAATTCAGGATCCAAATCATCCCACAAAAAAGATGAAACGAAATCTTTTTTATTCAAATATATAGGGCCAGTAAGTTCAAATTCATAATCACCATTTAGTAAATCTCTTGGATCATAATTAAAATTAAAGCCACCATGATTTATTTGATATGTTTTATTTTTTAATTTTAAATATATTACTTCAGGCAATATGTTAAAGACAGACAAAATATTATAATAAAATGTTGAAACATCATCTTCAGCAATCTTTTTTTTCAATTCATCAAAAAATCCATAATACATATTCATACTGTAAGCTTCATGGTTACCCTTTAAAATAAACACCGAATCCGGATTTAATATTTTTAAAAAGAAAATAAAAAATAAAACTTCAAAACTTGCCTCCCCTTTATCAACAAAATCGCCGAAAAAAATAATTTTTCTATTGCCAATTATTTCAAGGTTTTCATTGAAAACATTATTAAGAAATTGTTTAAAAATTTGTATCAAAGAAAAAAAATTTCCATGAATATCCCCTAAAAAAACAATTTCGTCAAAATTATCAATCTCAATTTTTTTTGCATAATAAAATTGAAAATAATCCGGAGATATATTATCCATCATTTCAATATTTAAAGCTAAATCACACGAATTTTCAAAAAAATCTGCTGCATTATAATTTATCCACTTATTAGTGTCGTTTAAATCTTGCAAAATAAGTTTATAAACATTAGACGCCAATGAATAAAAAATAGAAGTCTCACTAATTTTGATTGGGTATTTTTCTGTATTATTTAATAATGCACAAATTTTACTAAAATTATTTAATCCAAGTTTTTTTATCGATTCTTTTAAATTTTGTGAATTATCAAACATCGCAAATATATTATTAAACGAAAAAAAAGAATATATAACAAATAAAAATATTTTTGTTTGTTTAAATTTCGTCATTCAAAATCCTATGTCTATAATCCTTCATTAAGTTGATCATGAAATAAATATTATGTATTGTTGCCAAAGTTAATCCAACAATTTCATGCGACTTAAATAAATGGTAAACATACGATAATGAATAATTTTGACATGTAAGACAATTACAACCATTTTCAATTGGACTATGAATATTTGCATTACCACTTTTAAAAACTCTCATTAACCCATTTTTTGTAAACAATAGACCGTGACGAGCGGCTCTAGTTGGATGTGAACTATCAAATGTATCAATACCTAAAGGAACAATTCCGGCAATAGATTCAAGATCTCCAATTCCTAACAAGTGATTAGGTTTATCTTGCGGTAAATTTGGCATCAAAGATTTTAACATATCAAACATTTCAAATCTATCTTTACCAACGCTACCACCAATTGCAAAGCCATCAAAATCAAGCTTTGATAAATTATCACAACTCTTTTTGCGTAAGTCTTTGTCTACACCACCATGTAAAACAGCATATAAAGCCTGCTTGTTGATATTTTTTTTATGTTCATCCAAAGACCTTTTTTCCCATCTATGCGTACGATCTAAAGATTTTAATAACTGCTTTGAATCTGTATGATATGGTAAAAGTTCATCAAAACTAACAATAATATCTGCGCCAATTTCTTTTTGAGCTTGAATGGATGTTTCAGGTGTTAGCAAAATTTTGGCACCATCTTTGTAAGATCTAAATAAAACACCCTCTTCGTTAATTTTTATAACTGAACTGTCATGTTTTTTTTGCCCCTTACTCTTTAGTTCTTGAGCGACTCCACCGTATGCAAGACTAAAAACTTGGAATCCACCGGAGTCTGTAATTATAGGAAAACTTCTTTTAGAAAATTTATGAATTCCACCGGCTTGTGCAATCAACTTTGAACCCGGCTGCAAAATTAAATGATATGTATTTGCAAACATTAACTGCAAACCCATTTCATCCAAGGTTTTATTATCCAGCGCTTTTAACGTTCCATTGGTTCCAACAGCAACAAAACAGGGAGTGTCTATTATTCCATGTGGAGTATGAATGCGACCAACCCTGGCTCTGGATTTTTTAGATTTATATATAAGTTCAAACTTAAAAAAATCATTAGAAGTCATTTGAATCCAAGTTTTTTATCAAATATTTTTTCGTAAAACCAATAATTGGCATAGCTATGAATGTAATTAATACTTTTATAGAAAATCCGACAACTATAACTTGTACCGGAGACCCAACTATTCCAAACAACCCAACAAAAACAAATATGATCGTGTCGATCAATTGTGTAAATATTATTGAAATAATATTTCTCAAAACCAAATATTTTCCATCAAATTTTTCGTTTAATCGGGCATAAAAGCTTGCATTAAATCTTAAAGAAACAAAATAAGCAAACATGGAAGCAATAACAATCCTTGGCGTAAATCGCAAGATTTCATTAAATAAAATATGAGCCCAATCATGCTGGCTTGGAATATAAGATAAGTGAATAAATGACATTAAAAGATAAAAAAACATGGCAAAAAAGCTAATTTTTATAGTTTTTTTTGAAAACTCAATGCCAAAATATTCTTGTAGCAAATTTATACCTAAAACTATTCCTATGACAAAAACATCTGCACATGTAGCATTTAATCCAAAAATCGTCATTTGCTTCAAAACAAATAGATTTGATAGCACCGTTTCAAGACAAATAAGTCCAACTAAGGCACTTTTACCCAATCTTAAGGCTAAAAACGTAGCTACTACAACAGATATGATGTGTAAAAAAAATATTAATTCGTTCATAATAATTAATTATAAATAAAAATAAAATAAAATCATATGGTAAAACAAACAAAAAATTATGTTATAATTACTAAAGTTTTTTAGTATTATAGCCTTTTTTTTATTACCAAGGATTTGAAAATGTCCTCAAATGTAACCCTTGAAAAAATAGTGTCTCTATGTAAGCGCAGAGGTTTTGTCTATCAAAGTGCCGAAATTTATTCGGGATTGAATGGCGTTTACGATTTTGGCCCACTCGGATCACAATTAAAACAAAATATTAAAAACGCATGGATTCAAGATTTAAATAGAGGTAAAGAGGATATTGTATTTTTGGATGGATCAATTTTGGGAGCACAACAGGTTTGGCAAGCCTCAGGCCACGCTGATAACTTCAGCGATCCATTGGTTGATTGCCAAAATTGTAAAAAAAGATTTCGATCTGACGATATAAATCTGGAAAAACCTTGCCCATCTTGTGGTATAAAAAAATGGACCGACATTCGACAATTTAAACTAATGTTTGAAACACAACTTGGAGCTGTTAGCAGCGAATCAAATATTGCTTACTTAAGGCCGGAAACAGCCCAATCAATTTTTATAAATTTTAAAAATGTTTTAAGTTCTACAAAAGTTAAAATTCCATTCGGAATTGCCCAGATAGGTAAAGCATTTAGAAACGAAATCACTCCTAAGCAATTTTTATTCAGAATGCGCGAATTTGAACAAATGGAAATGGAATTTTTTTGCAAAGGCGAAGATGCCAATAATTTCTTTGAGCTTTGGGTAGAACGTAGATTAAATTTTTACAAAAATATCGGTCTAAATATGCAAAATATAAAAACCAGACATCATGCTCAAGATGAGCTTGCGCACTATTCAAAAGCTTGCATAGACGTTGAATACAACTTTCCATTTGGTTTTAAAGAACTTGAGGGAATAGCATATAGAACAAACTTTGATCTTTCTCAACATGCAAAATTTTCCGGAAAAGATTTATCCGTATTTGATGATGAAAAGAAAGAATCATTTGTTCCACATGTTGTTGAATGTTCCGTTGGTGTAGATAGATTATTTTTAACATTATTATTTGATGCCTATACTGAAGATGAAGTTGAAGGCGAAATACGAACAAGCTTAAGATTAAGCCCTAAAATTGCACCGGTTACTGCAGCAATTTTACCATTAAGTAAAAATTTATCTGAAAACAGTATAAAAATTTACGATCACTTAAAAAAGAATGGTTTTAGGGTTCAGTTTGACGAATCCGGATCGATAGGCAAAAGATATAGAAGGCAAGACGAAATTGGCACACCTGTTTGCATAACATATGATTTTGAAAGTATTGAAGATAATAAAGTTACAGTACGAGATCGTGATAGTTTAAAACAAGAAAGAATTTCAATAGATCAAATCGAATATTATTTAAATAATATTTTGAATAAATAAAAAAGAGAGTTTTAATGAATATTATACGAAAAATATATGACTGGATGGGAAAAAAAGTACATTCAAAATATGCCAACTTGTGGCTTGCAGCACTTTTTTTTATAGAAGCTATTTTTTTTATTCCTGTAGACCCATTGCTTATACTTTTTTGTGTAGAAAATAGTAAAAAATCATTAAAATATGCAACCATTGCAACTTTATCATCTGTAGCGGGCGGTGTTTTTGCTTATGGTATAGGCAAATTGATGTGGGATACCATTGGCATAAACTTGGTTAAATGGATAATATCCGAATCTGCATTTAATGCCGCAATATTAAAATATAAACTTTATCAAAATTGGGCAGTTTTAATTGCAGGTTTTACACCATTACCATATAAAGCAGTAACATTATCTGCCGGATTTTGTGGTTTATCACTATTACCATTTATCTTTTATTCAATAATATCCAGAGGCGCCAGATTTTTTCTAGTTGCAGGGTCTATTAGAATATGGGGACCTCAAATTAAAATTTTTATTGACCGATATTTTAACCAATTGGTAATATTATTTACAATAATTCTTATAGCCAGCGTTTGGCTTTTAAAATAAAAATCGTACACTAAAATTATGCAAGTTTAACTATAAGGATAATTATGAAATGTACTGTTATTGGTTTAGGACGTTTCGGATATCAATTAGCAACATCTCTTGCCGATCAAGGCATGGAAGTTTTGGCAATTGATAGCAACGAAACAATAATTGCCTCAATTAGAGATAAAGTGACGCAAGCAGTTTGCCTAAGAGTTACAAGCGAAGATTCTCTTTTAACACTTGGCATAGAAGACATGGATACTGTAGTTGTTGCAATGGGGGAAGATTTTGCTCAATCAATTTTAATTACGGCATTACTTAAGAAAAATCTAAATGTAAAAAATGTTATATCACGAGCCGTAAGCAAAATTCACGAAAATATTTTAATTCTGGTTGGTGCCGACAGAGTTGTATTCCCTGAACAAGATATAGGAATAAAACTTGCAAATAATTTAGCTTTTTCTTTAATAGAATTTTTTCAAGTAACGGAAAAATTTGCACTAACTGAAATTGAAGCACCAAAAAGCTTTGTAGGTAAAACTCTTTCCAGCATAAATCTTAAAAAATCACGCCAAGTTTCATGTATAGGTGTGAATGTAGATGATGAAATAAATTTAATAGATCCGGATTATATAGTTCAGCAAGGCGATAAATTATTATTCGCCGGTAATAATGATAAGTTAGCAGATCTGGCAGAAGAAAAAGAAGAAGAATAAAAAAGAGCAGGTTTTAAACCTGCTCTTTTTTATTTTATTTGCACTAAAAATAATTAGATTGATTCAATTCTAATTATGGTCATTAATTGTCTATGACCTTTTTTGGTTCGTTGTTTATGACGTCTTTTATGTCTGAAAACTATTACTTTGGGACCTTTATCTTGTTTTACAATAGAAGCATGCAAAACTGCACCGTTAACAAACGGTTGTCCTATTTCGAATTTATCTTCACCAGTTTTGCGAAATAACACTTCTTTAAATTCAACTTTATCTCCGGCATTTCCCTCAATTTTTTCTATTGAAACTGTTTTTCCAGGTATTGCCTGATACTGTTTTCCACCTGTTGCAAAAATTGCATATTGATCAAATGCTATAATATCTTTCATGCGTAAATCCGCCTTTCAACAACCCAAAGGTCCTAAAATTTTAAGTATTTTTACTAATTTATATCAAATAAACGGGTAAATATACTATACCAAAAATGCTCTTGGTGTCCAGCTAAAAGCCTAAACAATTATAAATTTTGATCAATATGCAATTTTTG
>JAHIKO010000036.1 GCA_018897535.1 Candidatus Dependentiae bacterium | reverse complement strand
TTTAACACTTTTAGTAAACGATTTTGGATTTGAAATCTTCACGCCACAGATACAAAATTTTTCAACAGAAAAAGATATCGAGTTATTTACTTACATGCATTGGAACCAAGAAAATGGCCCAGTTTTATATGGTTTTGAAACTGAACTGGAAAAAACTATTTTTTTATTAATAATAGATTGCCCAAAAATCGGTCCAAGCATTGCGATGAATATATTATCTCAAATGTCGACATCAGAATTTATACAAATAATAAGTCAGCAAGATGAAAAAGCTTTAAGTAAAATTAATGGAATTGGTGAAAAAAAAGCCGAGCAAATAATTGTTGCATTAAAGCATAAAATTGCAAAATTAATATCAACGGGAAAATTAAAACCGGAAGAATCTCAAACTGATTTTACACAATGGCAAAATATAACAGATGTTTTAACTTCGCTTAATTATTCAAAGCAAGAAATTGCAAAAACTATAAAATTTTTGTCAGAAAAACATGCCGGACAAAATATAGCTTTGGATCAACTTATACGTTCTGCATTAAATTTTTTATCAAATAATATTTAAGCAGTTTTAATTTTAAGCTTTTTATCTTCAACCAAATCTGCTCTTGAATGTAATTCAAAACCAAGTTCTACAATTTTATCCACAAACTCCATAGGTTTTAAGCCAACTTCAGCGGCAGCATGAAATATTGCAGTAGCAGGAGTCATACCCGGCAAAGTATTAACTTCCAAAATTACCAAACGCTCTTTACCGGTTGGTGAAATTTTTTCATCTTGATAAAAACAATCTGTTCGAGCATAACCCTTTAAATTTAAAGCTTTATATGCGCAAGCAATTTCTTTTCTTATAAAATCCAATGCCGTTTTTGGCAGTGGGGCAGGGGTTAAATTTTCTCCGGCACCGGGTAAAAACTTTTCTTCTATAGATAAAATATCTTTACTTGCAAGAACTTTACTTGGTGGCATAGCAATAACATCGTTATTACCAAAAGCTCCACATGTAAGCTCCATACCAAGTATAAACTCTTCGATCATAACCAGTGCTTTACCCGATTCTTTAAAATAAATTTCTATATTTTTAAATAATTCTTTTTTATCATTTATTTTTTTAACAAAAAAACTACATCCGTCATCATGAGGTTTTACGATTAACGGATAATTAAAATCTTTTGTTATTTTATCTAAAAATTCTTGATTATTATTTTCAGCCCAAGTATTACTAGCAAGCATTACAGATTTTGCTACATGGAAACCTTTATTGCGTAAATATTGATTAGTTTTAAACTTATCCATACAAAGCGCACTGGCCAAAACTCCGGATCCATTGTACGGTAAATTCAACATCTCAAGCATACCTTGAACCGATCCATTTTCTCCAATACCGCCATGCAAACCAATAAAAACAAAATCACAAATAGATGGCAAATCTGCCCAGTCAATTTTCATTTCAAGCGTCAATAATTCATTAATTTCTCTTGTAGAATTTTGAACAAGTAATTTATTTGTAATTTTATAAAGTTCTTTATTATTATCTACAAAAACAGGAATTACTTCATATTTGTGTGGCGACAATTTATAACAAATATTTCTTCCGGAATCTAGAGAAACTTCTCTTTCATTTGTATTACCACCCAAAAGTACAACTATACGTTTCCTCGAATTTAGTTCTTTATTCATATTTTCTTGCGAAATTAAATTTATATTAGACATACCGTATTGCTTTAATTCAGAATCAATTAAATAATTTATTAATTGAGTGTGATTTAAACCTTCCTCTGCTGCTTGATTAAATAAAAAAGATGACGGACTCATACCTGTCAATGAATTTGGATCTATTATATAAATTTTACCATCTTTGGTTAAAAAACCATCTATGCGAGATATAGCGTTGAAATCTAAAAGTTTTGTAACATTTAAACATGTATTTAAAATATCTTGATGTAATTTTTTATCACATCTTGCGGGAGTTATTTTTGTTGCTCTTCCCGGCATATATTTTTGTTCATAATCATAAAAATCGTAACCATTTTCTACAATCACTTCAGTTACAGATAATGGAAGCCATTCTTTATTTGGTTTTTGTAAACATACACAAACAAACTCCATACCTTCAAGTTTTTCTTCTATCAAAACAGATTGCATAATACCTGAAGTACATGATGAAGCATCTTTGATAGCTTTTAATAAATCTTTTTCTTTATAAATTACAGAAACACCAAAACTTGAACCTTCATGTGCTGGTTTTACAACTACGGGAAGCTTGATTTTATTTTTTTCCAAACTATTTAAAATATTTTCTAATTTTATATTTTTAATATCATAAGCACTTATTGTTATATCTTTTGGTGTATTTATTTTATTTGTTTCAAGAATAACTTTTTGTGCAACCTTATCCATAATTAAAGCACTACCAAAGACCTTGGCCCCCAAATATGGAATATTTAAAATTTCCAAAATACCTTGAACAGTCCCATCTTCTCCAAATCTGCCATGTAATGCCAAATACACAAAATCAATTAAATTTTTTAAATCATCCCATTTAATTTGTTTTGCTTCAGAATCCAAACGATTATAAAAATCGGAAATTTTTCCTCTATGTAAAAAATGCCATGGCAATAAATAAAGTGTTCCATTATCTTTTTGAAATACCGGTACAATTTCAAATTTTTGCACATCCAAATGATCACATATTGTGCGTCCTGAATTGAATGAAACTTCTCTTTCAATAGAACGACCGCCCATTAAAACGCCTACTCTTAATTTTGAAAAGCTTCCAGAACCATTCACAATAATCCCCCTACATAGTCTCAAAATTTATGTTCAGATATTAAACAAAAATAAATATTAGCACACAATATAATAATTAAAACAAAATTTTAATATAAATCTTTTAAAGCTTTTACAATATCTTTATGAGAAAATATTGCGTTTGCCATACCAACTTCATCTACTCCGGATTCTTCGATTAATTTTATATTTTCTTTATTAATTCCACCATCCATAGATATAGTAAAATTAAGATTCATACCGTCTCGGTGATTTTTTAATATTTCAACTTTATCTAAAACTTCCGGAATAAATTTTTGCCCTGAAAAGCCAGGTTTAACAGACATTACAAGAACCTGATCCAAATTATCCACATAATCAAATATTTTTGATACTGAAGTTTCGGGATTTATAGCAATTCCAACTTTGCAACCTAAAATTTTAACAGCTTGAATTAAATTTAATATTCGATCTGGTTCTAAAGTAGCTTCGTAATGAAAAACAAAGATATCATCACGCCTTAATTTAATTTTATTAACCCATTTTTCAGGCATATCAACCATCAAATGTAAATTAATTGGCAAAGTTGCAATATTTAAAATAGCCTGAACAAAAGAATATCCCCAAGTAAGATTAGGAACAAAATGATCATCCATAACATCAATGTGAAAACCGTCACAATGAGGTTCAAGTAATTTTATAGTTTTTTCCAAATTCAATAAATCTGAAGAAATTAATGATGGTAAAATTTTCATCAAAGCTCCTTAGTCCGTTATAACGTCACCCATTTTAACTTGTGTTTCATAACCATTTTGTGAATTTATCAAAAATCTTTCTTTTATTTTTATTTTATTTTTTTCAAATATCAAAACAATTGTAGATCCGCCAAATTCAAAATAACCAATAAGCTCACCTTTTTTATATTCTTTATTTAAAAAATATTTATTAACAATTTTACCAACAAACATCGCACCTACAGGTATAAATAAAACATCACCGAAATTTTTTGAACCTAATTTTATTGATATTCGTTCGTTAGTATATAGTGGCTGAATTCCCGATTTATAAACAAGTGAATTTACCGACTCCAATTTACCACTAATTGTTTTTTCTTTGGAAACTACACAATCAAATGGAAAATGATACCTGTGATAATCCTGCGGTGAAAGTCTGAATATAAGCATTAAGCCGTCTTGATAACGATTGGCTAATTCAAAATCATTTAAAAAATTATTTAAATTAAATTTTATATTTTTAACAAAAAATTCAGTATCTCTTGATAAATTATCTATAACAAAAAGTTTACTATCTGCAGGAGCTATAACTTTAGTTATATCTTTATTAATATTTCTAATATCTTGTTTTAACTCTCTTACAAAAAAATCATTAAACGATTTATATTCAGACTCTGTTTTTATAAATTCCGACATATTTATATTATGTTTTTTAATAAAATATTTTATTTTATATTTACTAAAAAAAGAATCTTGATAAAAACCAATTAATTTTGATAAAAATTTTTGAATAAAAATTGGTCTTAACGTCTGCCCAAGTTTATTAAAATATAAAAAATTTAAAAAACTAAGAGCCTCAGTTTTCTCTATAACCAATTTATTATTTACATCGTAGTAATAAATTTTTTGAAAACTATTTTTTGTTTGCCAAAAATTTAAAATTAAAATTATAAATATGATTAATAATAAAAAAAATATATTTAATATTTTCATATTAAATTAATAAATTCTCTTCTAAATAACTCGTAAAACCATCTACTCTTGCATGTAAATAATAATTTAAATATTTTATTGCATCTTTCAAAAAAGCTTGAACAAAAAAGTTATCTAAAAAATTATTTGCTATCCACGATGAACGCTCAATTTGCGATTCAATTAAACTAAATTCTTTTAATAAAGGCGTTTGAGATAGATCAAAACCTTTTTCTGTATTGTTTTTTAAGATTGCATATAAAGTTTCACTTGTATTAAGTATCAATTTATTAATACTTTCATCAGATATTTCTGATCTATCAATTTTTTCTTCACAATCCGATTGAACTTGTGTTGCCTGAGCTGCCGCCGTTATTACACTACCGACAATATTTGCAACAACGTCTTTTGGATTACCATTAATAATATTAACAACAGATGTTAAAAGCTTTGCAAACACACCCAAAAATGCTGCTATTTTTGCCTTTCTTCTTTTTCTATTTTTTAAAATTTCTTCAGAATTTGAATTATCTTTTAAACAATTTGGTTGTTCATCCAATGTCAATAAAAGTCTTACAGAAATCGTTTTTTTATCCAAAAAATCAGTTTCAACATTATTACCGAAAATATTAAAATTTAGTAAAAAACAGAAAATAAAACTAATAATTTTTTTCATCAAAACTCCCTATCTTACTGATAAAAACCTAAAATTCCCCATGATTGTGAAAAATCAAGATGTTCATCATACATTGCATTATTATTTACCAAAAATACAATTTCATTAATTTTAAAATCAGCATCTTTTATACTTTTTAATAAGCTTTCTATACAATTCCATTTTGCATATATTGACCATGATTGCTCTAAAAAAGACTGATCAAAAGATAAATATGCAATATCTTTTTCTTTACTAAGAGCAATTGAATTTAAAATAACTCTTTTTTTTATAATATTTTCTTCCAACAAAATTTTTAGCCAATCATTTACAAAATGTTTTAAAGTTTCAGCCTTATCCGATAACCAAATTAAATCTCGTTTTTCTGTATTAAATTTTTCATCTTTCCAATAATAAAATGTAACATTTTTTTTTACAGTTGAGTGATCAAAAAAATTACCTACAAAATTATTTTTATTAAAAGAAATAAATTTGATAACTAAAATATCATTATAAATTAAGAAAAATAAAATACCGGATAAAAATGCAATAATTGGTAGTATAAATTTAGTAAAAATCTTCAATATAATTAAATCCTAAAAACCAATATCTTTTAAATCAATGGAACCACTGTCTTCTCTTCTTATAGAGTCTTCATCCATATGAAAAGTTGAAAATTCCATAATTTCAGAATTTTCGATTCCGGTAAATCTATGCCACATTCCAATCTTTATATGCATAATATCTCCACAAGTCATAATTCGTTTTTCATATTTTCCTTCATATTCGGATTCCATTAAAACCAATCCCGAAAGTATATAAAAAGTTTCATCTTTTATATTATGCTTATGCATTGAACAACGGTAACCTTTTTTTAAAACAAGTTTTTTACCACAATATTTAGAATTATTTACAATCCATTCTTCATGGCCCCAAACCTTTGTTACAAAATTTACCAGCTTATCACCACCATGAATTAAATCTTTATTGTCTTTTAAATTTTTTAAATTTTGCATATTAAATCCCAATTTTATTAAAATAAGCTTATTAAGTTATAATAAATAATTAAAAAAAACCAAAAAGACAAGGATAATTTGAAATGAAAGAAAAAACAATATTATTAGGAGCCCACACTTCCATTAGTGGCGGTTTATACAAAGCCATAGAAGAGGGTGAGTCTATTGGCGCTACAGCAATACAAATATTTACCAAAAGCAGTAGATCTTGGTTTGTAAAAAAATTAACAGAAGATGAAATAATTAAATTTAAAGAAATTCATAAAAAATCCAAAATAAAAGTTATAATTGCACATTCTTCTTATTTAATAAATTTAGGCTCGCCTAAAAAAGATATTGAAAAAAAATCTGTTTTATCACTTAAACAAGAACTTGATAGATGTGAAGAATTAAATATACCATATTTGGTTATTCACCCCGGAGCCTACCTGGATTCTGATGAACAAACATGTATAAAACAAATATCAAAAAATTTAGATATAATTTTAAAAAACAGTATAGGAAAAACAAAAATCTTATTGGAAACAACTGCAGGACAGGGTACAAATATTGGGCACAAATTCGAGCAATTAAAAACAATTTATGATAACTGCGAAGAAAAAGATAAACTTGGGTTTTGCCTTGATACCTGCCATATATTTTCAGCAGGATATGATATTTCAACAGAACCCGGCTATGAAAAAACGATTAAAGATTTTTCTAAAATTTTGGGATTAAAAAATTTATACGCGATACATCTTAACGATTCCAAAACAGAATTAAATTCCAGAAAGGATAGGCATGAAAATATTGGGCAGGGTAAAATACCTAAAAAAACATTTTCGTTGATTATGAATGATAAGAGACTTGAAAAAATACCTAAAATTTTAGAAACTCCTGTTGAAAAAACTCAAGATTATGAAAAAGAGATAGTTTTTTTAAAATCGCTTGTAAAATAATTTTTTAGAAATAAATAATATAAGTCCA
>JAHIKO010000035.1 GCA_018897535.1 Candidatus Dependentiae bacterium | reverse complement strand
TTTTACTTCTATAACTGGTTTATCCACTTTTTAAACATAAATCCCCCCAATTTTCAAAATTTTTAAATCATATATGTAGTATAAACCACACAAATTAGTATTCAAATGGGTTAAATTTAACTTATTGGCCAAAAGTGATTATATTGACATTATTGAATATAGATATAAGTTTGGAATTTTTCTCAAAATATTAAGTGTAAAAATGAATAAACCAGTTATAGAAGTAAAAGATCTTACAAAGATATTTGAACTAAAACAAAAAAGACCAGGGTTACTTGGAAGTATAACTTCAATTTTTAGCCAACAAACAAAAAAAACTACCGTAGTTGATCACATATCATTTTCAGTCGAACCGGGTGAGCTTTTGGCATTTATTGGACCCAATGGAGCCGGAAAATCAACTACAATAAAAATGTTAACCGGAATTTTATACCCTAGCTCCGGCAACATAAAAGTTTTAGATCTCGATCCGGCTGAAAATAGACAAAAATTAGCTTACAGCATAGGTTCCGTTTTTGGCCAAAGATCACAACTTTGGTATCATTTAAGCCCATTAGATACATACAATTTACTTTCACGCTTATACGAACTTGATCAAACAAAATATAAAAATAGATTAAATTTTTTAATAGATTCATTTGAACTTAAAAATCTAATCAATACACCGGTAAGAAAACTTTCTCTAGGACAACGCATGCGATGCGAAATAGTTGCATCGTTAATACATCAACCCAAAATAATCTTTTTAGATGAGCCAACAATTGGACTTGATGTAATAGCTAAACAACAAATTCGAGAAGTAATATTATTTCTAAATAAACAAGAAGGTGTAACAATTTTTTTAACATCTCATGATGCCGGTGACATAGAAACGCTTGCAAATAGAACAATTATAATAAATTACGGAAAAATAATATTTGACGGAGTTACGGAACAACTAAAAAATAATTTTATCTCTAAAAAAATTATAGAATTTATCACTGAAGAACCGATTTTAAATTTTAATTTTGATGGTGGTAAAATAGTTGAACAAACAAAGTATTCCATAAAAATTGAAATTGAACAGGAAAAAAGCTCCATGGATAAACTTTTAAGTTTTGCTACAAATAATTTTGATATAAAAGATATAAATATCTATGAACCTCCAATGGAAGAGATAATCTCAAATATTTACCAGATGAGCAGAAAAAATGGTATATAAAAAGATTTTAAAATATTTTTACGTAATAAAAACAAGTATACACTCACGCACAACTTATAAATCAAATCTTATTGCTAGAAGTTTGGCTGTAATGTTTAGAATTTGGATGTTTTCACAACTTTACATTGCAAGTTATAAAGCAATAGGACAAGAATCTATTGGCGGACTTACGGTTGTAACAACAATTTGGAGTATGGTTTTAGTCCAATGCTTTAGATCTTCAACAAGACCTCGAACCGATCAGCTTATTGGTGAAGATGTCAGAAGCGGCGCCATAGCCCTTTCCTTAAATAAACCTTATTCTTTTATACTTTTTCATTATTTTAATTATTTAGGAAGAGTTGTTACCGGTTTGATTAGTACGTTATTTATTGGAATATTGTCTGCAATAATTTTAGTCGGCCCATTACAATTACCAAGTATTACAAGTTTTATTTTAGGAATATTACTTTTACTTTTGGGTTATACATTGGATTTTTTTATAAATTTTATCATAGGAATAATATCTTTTTGGGTGGAAGATCAAGAACCTTTTGCATGGATTTATCAACGAATTCAATACATATTTGGCGGACTGGTAGTCCCGCTCTCATTATTTCCTGAAAGAATTGCGCATATTGCTGAATTTTTACCATTTACGCACCTTTATTATGGTTCGGCAAGAACAATTGTAAATTTTGAAATTAATTTATTTTTTAAATATTTAATTATTCAATGCTGTTGGATATTATTTTTTGTTTTTTTATCGATACTAACATTTAAAAGGGGCATGAAAAATGTTTCTATCAACGCCGGTTAAATATTTAAAATTTTCAATATTAATGGTTAAAACTAATATTAAATCTGCAGCAGCTTATAAAACAAGTTTTATAATGCAAATAATTGGAATGATGGTTGGTGACACATCATTTGCCATAATGTGGACAATATTTTTTAAACGCTTTCCGATTATTAACGGTTGGCAATCAAATGACATGATGGTTTTAATAGCTTTATCATCTATTAATTTTGGGTTGTGTTTATTTTTTGCCGGAGGAACATGGGAACTGGCAAAAAAAATAGCTAATGGGGAATTGGACCAATATATAGCAGCTCCACAAAATTTACTTTGGAGTGTTGCAACAAGTAAAAGTTTACTGCCCGGATTTGGTGAAGTATTATTTGGTATAATTATTTATATTATGTTCGGTCAATTATCATTTTTACCGGTAATTACATTTATATCATTATGCTTAATTACAAGCATAATTTTGTTTAATTTTCAAGTTATAACACAGTCTATGGCATTTTATTTTGGAAATTTTGAAGATGCAGCAGAACAACTTTATGTTGCACTTGCATTTTGTACTTATACACCACAAGGAAGCTTCACCGGTTTTTTTAAAATTATTATGTTTACAATTATTCCAGGTTTTTTTGTAGCTGAACTTCCTGTAAAATTAATTAAGACCTTTAATATTTACTACTTTCTATTACTTTTAGCTTTTACTGTAGCAACGTACTTTTTAGCTATTTTTGTATTCAAAAAAGGCCTTAAAAGATACGAATCCGGTAGTTTAATGAATGTTAAGATGTAAGGGAAAAAATGACAACTAAAAAATCGATATTAAGAGAATGGATAGAAGCCATAATTTTCGCAGGATCCATTGTTTTTTTAATTCGTACCTTTATATTTGGTCTTTATCATGTTCCGACAGGATCTGCCGAACCAACAATTTTGGTTGGTGAAAGATTATATGGAAATAAATTTACATATTTTTTTAATGATATAAAACATGGTGATTACATAGTTATCAATGATCCCACTTT
>JAHIKO010000034.1 GCA_018897535.1 Candidatus Dependentiae bacterium | reverse complement strand
TTCAATTGATCCGCCAACTTGCGCATTGGCAAGTTCTTTTTCGCGTTCTTTTTCAATTTCATGAACTCGTGCAGCATCAAAATTTTCAGGACGCATCCTGAATATCATTCTTATAATATCCCACTTGATTTGGTACATCATATCTTGAAATAAATCGAAAGCTTCTTTTTTGTATTCTATTAATGGATTTTTTTGACCATAACCACGTAAACCAATACCTTCTTTTAAGTAATCAATATTTTGTAAATGTTTTTTCCATGCTTGATCTATGGTTTCGAGTAAAACCCATTTTTCAGCTTCTTTTAGCATTTCTGGATCAAGCAATTTTCTGTATTGTTCATATTGATAAATTAAAAAGTTGTATAAATTTGTTTCAAAAGTTGCAGAATCGGTTGGATTTAAATTTGCGTTTTCAAAAATTTCTTTATCCAAATGTGTTACATTTTTTATTGATTCATATATTGTATTTTGTGTAATTAAATCACACTTTGCTCTTGGACAATGAATTGCAAATAAATTCGAAATTATATCGCCAAGCATTTGTTTGATAAGCAATTGAGTTTGTTCTGCACCTTCTAAAATTTCTCTTCTATATTGGTATACAACTGTTCTTTGTTGATTTAAAACGTCATCATATTCCAATAGATGTTTTCTGATTTCGTAATTATGTTTTTCTACTTTTTCTTGAGCGTTTTCAATGCTTCTGGAAACCATTTTATGCTCAATACTTTCTCCGGGCAGCATTCCGAGGCGTTCCATTGTATTTTTTAATTTTTCACCGCCAAAAATTCTGACAAGATCATCCTCTAATGATAAATAAAATTTTGATGATCCCGGGTCTCCCTGACGTCCGGATCTACCTCGAAGCTGATTATCAATTCTTCTGCTTTCGTGACGTTCCGTTCCAACTATTCTTAAGCCACCAATTTCTCTTACTTGTTGACCTATTTTTATATCGGTTCCTCGACCGGCCATATTTGTGGCTATTGTTATTTTTCCTGGTTCGCCGGCTTCTTTTACGATGTCAGCTTCTCTTTCATGCTGTTTTGCATTTAATACGTTGTGCGGAATATTTTGTTTTGTTAATAAATAACTTAAATATTCGGATGTTTCTACAGCTATAGTTCCAACAAGTACCGGTTGTTTTTGATTGTAACTATTTTTTATATCATCTATTACGGCTTTAAATTTATCTTCTTTTGACAGAAATATTATATCGGATTGATCATTTCTAATCATTGGTTTGTGAGTTGGTATAACTGTTATTGGCAGTTTATATATATTATAAAATTCTGTTGCCTCTGTTTCTGCAGTTCCTGTCATACCGGATAATTTTTTATACATTCTAAAATAATTTTGTAGTGTAATTGTTGCAAGCGTTTGATTTTCTCTTTCTATTTTTACACCTTCTTTAGCTTCAAGTGCTTGGTGTAGTCCATCACTATAACGTCGACCGGCTAAAATTCTTCCAGTGAATTCATCAACTATTAAAACTTCATTTTCTCTTACAACGTAATCAACATCTCGTTTAAATAGAACATTTGCTTTTAGAGCTTGTTGTGCATGGTGTAAAACTAAAATATTTTCCGGAGCATAAAGATTGTCTACTGATAAGCTTTTTTCAAGTTTATCTATGCCTGTTTCGGTTAAATTTACAGTTCGTTCTTTTTCATCAACTTCATAATCTTCTATTTTTTTCAAATATTGCACAGCTTTATTTGCTTTAATATAAAGATCACTGCCTTTTTCGCTTGGGCCTGAAATTATTAATGGAGTTCTAGCTTCATCTATAAGTATGGAGTCCACTTCGTCGACTATTGCAAAATTTAAATCTCTTTGAACGTAATCTGAGAGATTAAATTTCATGTTATCTCTTAGGTAGTCAAAACCAAATTCATTATTTGTTCCATAAGTAATATCTGCTCCATATGCCCTTTTTCTTTCAGAATCATCTATTTGATTTTGAATAATACCAACTTCCATGCCCAAAGTATTGTAGATTTCTCCCATCCATTCGGCATCTCGTTTTGCCAAATAATCGTTAACCGTTACAAGATGTGCGCCCTTACCTGCAAGAGCATTAAGATATAATGGGAGTGTAGCCGTTAAAGTTTTTCCTTCACCGGTTCTCATTTCTGCAACACGACCTTTATGCAAAGTTATTCCACCTATAAGCTGAACATCATAATGTCGTTCTCCCAATTTTCTTTTTGCTGTTTCTCGGACAAGTGCAAAGCTTTCGGGCAGAAGGTTATCAAGGCTTTCACCGTTTTGAAGTCTCTGTCTAAAATCATATGTCTTTTGCATTAATTCCGGTTCAGTTAGATTTATAAATTGATCTTCAAGCAAATTTATTTGATGAATTAATGGTCTTAAAGATTTTAATTCTCTTTCGTTATTTGTTCCAAATACTTTTGCCAATAATTTCGTTATCATTTAAGGTCCTTTAATTTTTATTTTAAATTAATTTAATAAAGTTTATCACAATTGTGAGTTTAATAAAAAACAGTAATAAAATTAACTTTAATTAAACTTTATTAAGATTATTTGCGGGTATGTTTATCGTATAATGTTTTTTATCTAAATGCTTTTTCTGAAAATCTTTTATTGATACATCAAAGCTATTAGGTTTTTTTGTTTTTCTGATATTTACTTTAATGTTATTACAATCTTTAAAATTATTTTCTATCTGATTTGTAATTGATGGTTCAAAAATCAATACCGGATATGGTGATATGCATAGTCTATCTCTGTACATTAAGTTCGCACGAGTTTTTGTTATCCATAATTCACTGTGTCTTGGTTTTAGTTTGTCACATTTAACTTCAACTTGAACCAATTTATTTGGTAATGGTTTTTCTTTTGTGTAAAATTTGCGATTGGATTTATGTTTTTTAGTTGATATAAAATCTGCAACTTGGACATCATCGCCTTTTGAATAAAAACTGTATATTTTTTCAAAGACATTTGAACCTATGCAATCGGATGTTTCTTTTTGAACGGGGGTTCCAAAAAGTACCAATTTTTTAATTTTTAAATTTTTATTTTGTTTTTTTTCTATATTCGCAAGGTTTAATGCAACATTACCCCCGTGTGAATGAGCATATATTTGTATTTCCGGAACTATTTTTTTTGTTTTTAATTTTTCAATTTCTTTTATTAATTCTTTATAAAATTGTTCAGCGCTTTCCAGTCTTCTTTGAGCATCCAGTCGGCCACACCAGCCAAATGTATAATAGGAGTATTTTTTATAATCTTTTTTTAGAGCTTTATAATTATTTGAAAATATATTGGTTATTTCATGGCTTATATTTTCATGTATATTTAAATTTTTAGTTTTTTCTAAATTAATTTTAATTAATCCAAGGTCATCTATGGGTTGATATTGATAAAATCCCTGAAAACGTAAATTGTTTATATATTTGTGCCAAAATGTCTCATGTTTTAAAGGTGATTTTTTGTCACCACGCATAGTTTTAATGGCGTTTGATACTGATGGATATGGAATTATTGTTCCATGAACAAATATGGTAATAAGTTCAGTCTTTTGTTTTTGTTTTTCAGATTTATTTAGTGGAACGTAATTATCGTTAACCAATTTAAAAACGGTTTTATCTTTTTCTATAGATATGGGTTTTGGACTTTTTGTTTTTTGTTGTTTGGTTAATGCTTGTTTTTCAGTAACTATGGAAACTGTTAATAATAAAATTATTACTTTTAAATTTTTCATAAAATATTCCTCAATTATTCTTCTTTTTTAAAAAAGTATACTAAATTATACAAAATTTTTATTGTTTTTTCATATGCTTTACAAAAATTTTCTATTGGAATAATTTCTATAAATACATTGCAAAATATGTTTTATAAGAGCAAAGGCTTTAAAATATGAATAACCAAGGTACTGTTTTACGCATTAGTGGAACTGTAATAGATGTGCAATTTAAACAAGATAGTGTTCCGGACATTTACAATAAACTTATTATTCTAAATAAAGATGATAATAAAAACTTTTTAACAAAAGAGATAAGTCTTGAGGTTGCACAGCATCTTGGTGATGGCGTTGTGCGATGCATAGCGCTAGAACCTTTAGATGGAGTAATGCGTGGTACAATTGTTTTAGATACACAGTCTCCAATAAAAGTTCCGGTTGGAAAAGCTGTTCTTGGAAGAATATTTAATGTTTTGGGTAATCCAATTGACGGAGGTAACGATCTGGAAAATGTTGAGCTTTGGTCGATTTATCGTCAAGCTCCAAGTCTTATAGAACAAAAGATTACCGATGAAATTTTGGAAACCGGAATAAAAGTTTTGGATTTACTTTGTCCTTATGTAAAGGGATCCAAGATAGGGCTATTTGGTGGTGCCGGTGTTGGTAAAACTATTTTAGTCCAAGAATTAATTAGAAACGTTGCAATTGAGCATGGCGGATACTCAGTGTTTGTTGGAATTGGTGAGAGAACAAGAGAGGGTAATGAACTTTGGCTTGAGATGAAAGCTTCCGGAGTTATAGATAAAACGGCCCTTGTTTTTGGTCAAATGGGTGAAATGCCCGGCGCTCGATTAAGGGTTGGTCTGACCGGATTGACTATGGCGGAATATTTTAGAGATAAAGAGAAAAAAGATACATTATTATTTATTGATAATATATTTAGATATGTTCAAGCCGGTTCTGAAGTATCGGCACTTCTTGGCAGAATGCCTTCTGCCGTCGGTTATCAACCTACACTTGCATCTGAGATGGGAATGCTTCAAGAGCGCATTACGAGTACTCAAAATGGATCAATTACATCAATTCAAGCTGTCTATGTGCCGGCAGATGATTATACCGATCCTGCTCCTGCTACAACATTTCAACATTTGGATTCAAGTACGGTTCTTTCGCGAAAAATTTCACAAGCCGGTTTATATCCTGCAGTTGATCCGTTGGAATCCGTTTCTAATGGCTTAAAGCCGTCAATTGTTGGAAATCTTCATTATGACGTGGCAAGAGCTGTTCAGAAAATTTTACAAAAATATAAAGAGTTGCAAGATATAATTGCAATTCTTGGAATGGATGAACTTTCGGATGCCGATAAATTGGTAGTTTATAGAGCAAAAAAGATTCAAAAATTTTTAACTCAACCATTATTTGTAGCGCAGCAATTTTTTAATATTCCGGGTAGATTTGTATCCAGAGAAAAAACGGTTCAAGATTTTGAAAAATTAGTTTCAGGTCAATGTGATAATATTCCTGAAGCTGCATTTTATATGGTTGGAACACTTGAAGATGTTGCAGAAAAAAATAAAGTAGAAATAAAATAATTTATGGAAAATAAAAAATATTTTGAGCTAAAAATAGTTGCACCAAATAATCAAATTATATCAAATGTTGAATTCATAGATTTTCAAACACCTGCAGGTGGATATTTTATAGGTCCAGATCATATTGATTTTATTTCAATTTTAAAAGAGCGATCTAAATTTTTTTATAAAAAAAATGGATCATTACAAACAGAAACTATGGATATTTATGGCGGTTTTTTAAAAATCCATAATGGAAATGCTTTATTAATTGTTGATTATTTGTAAAAAATATTTTTTTTTAATTTGCTTGATATTTAGTTTTTGATAAAATTATATTTGTCTTTGCTGGTTTGACTTGAATAATAATGCTTCCCTTATAATTTAAAATTTACAGGGGGGCTTTTTTATTTTAAGCCACGGGGGATTTTTTAGCTTGTTGCTAAAATGTTTTAGACAAAAGATTTATAGTAAATTTATTATTTTTTTTATGGGAGGAGCATATGTTAGCTCGAATCATTCGTTTTTTTTGGCCGGATTTATCTGTAGATGAAACCAAAAAATATGGTATTTTGTCTGTAGCTTTTTTCTTCATAATTGGAACATATTGGTTATTGCGACCATTAAAAGACGGTTTCTTTTTTAGCGTTGTTGGTGGAAAATATCAGCCTGCAGCAAAAATGATATCAGTTTTTATAGTAGGCTTTCTTGTTATTGTTTATTCAAAATTGGTAGATATGGTAGAAAAGCATAAACTTTTCTATATATTGGGTTCAATCTATACAGTTCTTTTTGCAAGCGTTGCATTTGTTATTGGGTTGCCTAGAACCGGTGAAAGTGCAATAAATCCTGAAATATTAAGATTTTTCGGTTGGGCTTCTTATTTTATTATTGAAAGTTTTGGTTCAATAGTTGTTGCATTATTTTGGTCTTTTGTTGCAAGTATATCTGATGCAAAAGCAGCAAAAAAAGGTTACTCATTGATAATTGTTGGCGCTCAAATTGGTGCCATAGTTGGACCATTTGTAGCTACAAATGCAGAGTCTGTAGGAATGCGTTTATTATTCTCAATTGGAACATTGGCAATTGTAGCTATGATGTTTACAATTAGATATTTTATAAAAGTTATGCCAAAAGAGCAGCTTGAAGTTAATAAACAAGAAGTAAAATCTGAAGAAAAAGCAAAAACAGGTTTTATGGAAGGATTAAAATTATTATTAACACGACCTTATTTGGTTGGAATTCTTGCTGTTGCAACAATTTATGAAATAGTCGGAACAATTGTTGACTATCAAATGAAGGTTCAAGCAAAAGCATTGCCTCAATATGCATCCGAAGAATCATTTACAGCCTTTATGGGTGTTTTTGGAATGTCTGCAAACAGCTTAGCTTTTGTAATGGCATTACTTGGAACCGGTTATTTAATGAGAAAAATGGGCCTTCGTTTTTGCTTATTAACATTCCCAATAGTACTTGGCAGTGCAATGGCTATATTATATGGCGTTTATGCTTTTGGTAATGTTAATGCTTCAACAATGTTGTGGTTAACTTTTGCAGTTATGATGATTGCAAAAGGTTTAAGTTATGCATTAAATAATCCATCAAAAGAAATGATGTATATTCCAACAAGTAAAGATGCAAAATTTAAATCAAAAGGTTGGATAGATATGTTTGGTGGAAGAGTGTCCAAAGCATTGGGTGCATCTTTTACAAATTTCTTGAAAGCTTCACCTCATGCATTAATGGCTTATGGTACAATTTTATCATTAGGTTTTATTGGTGTTTGGATTGTTGCTGCATTTTTTGTAAGTAATAAATTTGAACAACTTACAAAAGATGGAAAAATTGTTGAATAATTAATTTATATATTTTTTAAAAAAAGGCTGACAGAAATGTCAGCTTTTTTTTATTTTAAATTTTAATTTTATCGGTTATGATATACTTTCTTTTTGATTAAAAGGATAACCATTTAACAAGAAAGTGTAGAATGTATGTTTACGCGATTTTTTAGGTTTTTTGGTAAGGATTTGAGTAGTAAGGAAGTTCAAAAATTTAGTTTACTTTCATTGGCTTTCTTTTTTACCATAGGTAGTTATTGGTTGTTAAAAACATTAAAAGATGGTTTTTTCTTTAATGTTGTTGGCGGTATCTATCAGCCTAGAGCCAAGATGTTATCGTTGATTGTGATTTCAATTTTTGTTCTTATTTATAGTAAGCTTGTTGATATTTTTCACAGGCACCAACTTTTTTATATAATAGGTTCTTTTTTTGCAATATATTTTGGTTTCGTTTCTATTTTAATTATATTTCCATTTGGAGATATCGGATCTTTTTATTTTAAATTTATTCAAATTATTGGATGGATTACCTATGTAATGGTTGAAAGTTACGGCTCAATAATGGTTGCACTTTTTTGGTCTTTTGTTGCAAGTACAACCGATACTCAGTCAGCAAAGAGAGGCTATTTTTTAATTATAGCCGGTGCGCAATTGGGAGCAATTACAGGGCCATTTCTTGCTTGGAATGCGACAACTTTTGGGCTACCACTTTTATTTGCATTTGCAACGGGTTGTATTATTTCGGTAATTTTAGTTATAAAAAAGTTTATGCTAGTTATGCCAAAAGATGAATTAATTGGTGGGCAACAAGATTTGCGTCCGGAGAAAAAAACAGGCTTTTTTGAAGGATTAAAGCTAACATTAACTCGGCCATATTTATTTGGAGTTTTACTTTTAGTTATATTTTTTGAAATTGTTTCAACAATTGTTGACTATCAAATGATGATTCAGGCATCCGGTTTACCTGAGTATGCCAGCAAAGAGGCATTAACTTCTTTTGTTGGTATGTTTGGAATGGCTACAAATGGTCTTGCTTTGGTTATGGCTTTGTTTGGCACAGGTTATTTAATTAAAAAAATGGGATTACGCTTTTGTTTATTGGCATTTCCGGTTTCTATAGGAATAGCAATATCGATATTATATTTTTTTATACGATTAAATGTTTTGGCCCCAAAAAATTTACTTTGGGTAACTTTTTTGGTTGTAATTATTGCCAAGGGATTGAGCTATGCTCTTAATAATCCAGCAAAAGAAGTTATGTATATTCCGACAAGTCGTGATGCAAAATTTAAAGCAAAAGGCTGGATTGATATGTTTGGAGCTCGTGGAGCAAAGGCATTGGGTTCAGGTTTTAATGAATTTTTAAATCAGACGCCTGAAGTTTTACTTTACTTTGGCTCAATCGTATCATTGGGAATTATTGGCATTTGGATAGTTGTTGCATATTTTATGGGAAATAGGTTTAATCGCTTAATTAAGAGTGGAAAAATTATAAAATAATTTTAAATAAATTATTTTTTCATTAATTGACAAAGTGATTTATGCCCCTATAATTAAGGCATAATTAATTGAAAAAATGTTTTATCGCGGGGTAGAGCAGCCTGGTAGCTCGTTGGGCTCATAACCCAAAGGTCGCTGGTTCAAATCCAGCCCCCGCAACCAAGAGAAATTATGTATCCAAAATTATTACATATTTTCGGACCTATGTGGATCCACAGTTACGGTGTTATGATAGCTGTGGGTTTTTTATTTTTTAGCTATTTTTTATATAAAAATCCAAAACGTATTAAATTGATTTCTAACGAAAATTTTTTAAATCTTTTATTTATAGGGCTTTCTGCCGGAATTGTTGGCGGTAGGTTTATTTTTGTTCTATATGAATTGGATCTTTTTAAAGATAATTATTTGCAAATATTTTATCCATGGGTTGGTGGTTTTGGGATCATGGGTTCTGTTTTAGGTATATTGCTAATTGTGCCAATTTATTTAAAAATTAAAAAAGTTAAAATTTTACCTCTTTTTGATTTGGTCGCTATTTATGCCGGATTACTTGAAGGATTTGGACGCATAGGGTGCTTTTTGGCCGGATGTTGTTATGGTGCTGATGCCGGTTTACATAAATTTTGTTCAGTAACATTCACAAATCCTGATGGCCTTGCACCTCTTAATATGGCTCTTTATCCAACGCAACTTTTTTCCAGTTTTTTTTCTTTTCTAGTTTTTTTAATTATTTATTTTCGAGCAAAATATTTTTCGCATAAAAATGGAGAGTTAATATTTAGTTTTTTATTTCTATCGAGTCTATCTAGATTTTGTATAGATTTTTTTAGAGGCGATAGAGATTTTATTTCCGGATTTGATTTGATTTCTTATTATCAAATAGTTGCTCTTGTTATTTTAATATTATCATTTATAGCGTTGATTTACATTCGTAAAAAAAAGTAATTTTACTATGCCCATATTTAATTTTTTAAAAAACAGTCTTTCGATTGTGGATGTCATTGCTGAATATGTGCCGTTAAAACAGGCCGGAAATTATTGGAAGGCTCCATGCCCATTTCATCATGAAAAAGAGGCATCATTTACCGTAAGTCCGGACAAGCAAATTTTTTATTGTTTTGGCTGTCATGCCAAAGGTGATTTGATTTCATTTATATCTAAAAAAGAAAATTTGTCTCAGTTTGAAGCGGCAAAATATATTATTGATAGATATAAAATAGAATTGCCGCAGGAAATAAAAGATAATTTTTTAAATAATTTTGGTCAAAATTTGGAATCCAAAAATAACTATTTTAATGCATGTAATATATTTTCAGAATGGATAAAAGATCAATTATTGCAATCTCCGGATGCCTTAAATTATTTACATCAAAGGGATATTGATGATGATTTAATAAATTATTTTGGTATAGGATATTTTCCGGGTGGTGCTAGAAATATAAATAGCCTTTTGAGATTTGCCGGAAAAAATAAACTTATGGCAAAAGATTTTATTGATGCAGGAATTCTTGTATCGGGTAAATCGGTTTTATATTCCCCATTTGAAGAACGAATAATATTTCCAATTAACGATATTCTCTCAAGATGTTGTGGCTTTGGCGGGCGTATTTTTAGATCTACGGATGAAAGAGCTAAATATTATAATAGCAAAGAATCAAGTTGGTTTTTAAAAGGTAAATTGTTATTTGGTTTGGATAGAGCCAAAAATTATATAACAGAAAAAAAGTATTTGTTTTTAGTTGAAGGTTATACGGATTGCGTTGCTATGACAAAGTATGGCTACAAAAATGTTGTGGCAACTTTGGGTACTGCTTGCACCGTTGATCATTTAAGGCTTTTATCAAGATATGCTCATACTGTTTATGTGCTTTATGATGGTGATAGCGCAGGGCAAAATGCAATATTGCGGTTAACGGAACTTTGTTGGAATGTAGATCTTGAATTAAAAGTTATTAAGTTGCCAAGTTCTGAAGATCCGGCATCATTTTTGGAAAAAAATCATAATTTGGATTTATTAATAGATTCTGCTTTATCAATTTTTGAATTTTTTATAGATAAAAATGGCCAAAATTTTTCAGAATCTGTTTTATCCGATCAAATGATTACAGGACGTAAAATTTTAAATTTGATTGCAAAAATAGATGACTCATTGAAACGAGAAATTTTAATACATAGAGCTGCAAAAATTATGGGGTTATCCATTTCTTCCATTACCGGCATTGTTTTTGAAAATATAGCTAAAAATATAGATGATTCAAATTTACCCGCGTTGGAAGAAAACGTTAACATTGAAAATAACAAAATAGATGGATCAACCTCTTTGGAGGAACATATATTTTCTGTTATAATAAACAACATAGACAAAACCGATAAGTTTTTTGTCCCTGAAGATTTAATAGAATATTTTTCTGATCATATTCAGATTTTATTAAAAAAATTACAAAATATTATATTAAATAATAATTCTTCGGCTGATCTATTTAACTTGTTTTTGGAAAGTCTTGATAACTTGGATAGGGATTGGGTGGTTGGTTGTAGCTTAAAGTTTGATCAAAGTAAATCAAAAGAGATTTTTGATGAGCTATTGTTGCTTTTTTCCAAGAAAAATTGGAGGCAGATTATGCAGGATATTAAATTAAAAATGCATAATGCTCAAAAAGATGGTGATGAAAAAAGAGCAAAAGATTTGTTTATGCTGTTTAGCCGACTTAAAGATGGTATACAGGCCAGGGGTTTGATATGAAAAAAAATAAAAATAAATTAGATAAGAAAAATTCAAAAAAAATTGTTAAAAAAGCTGTTACAAAAAAAATAGTTACAAAAAAACATGTAGCTAAAAAATTGGAGTCTAAAAACAAAAAAGTTTTATTAAAAAGGGGGCATAGTTTGAAAAACAGTAAAGTGACGGTAAAAAAAAGTGTAATAAAAAAAGAAGAAAAACCTAAAATTTTGGGAAAATTTGTAAAAAAAATAAAACAGAGCGTTGGCAAAATGCTTAAGCCTGAAAAGAAGATTGAGCCAAAAGTTGTAAAAAAAGAAATTAAACTTGAAAAAAAGCCTGAGATAAAAAAAGAATTAAATAAAGAAGTTAAGCCAAAGATAGAAATAGTAAAACCGGAATTACAAAAAATAAAAAAAGATAAAAAAGTTGAATCTAAAAAAGTTGTAAAAATTGAGAAAAAAGAAAAATCATATGCATTAAGTGAAATAAACAATAAGATTCAAGTGCTAATTGAAAAAGGTAAGAGAATTGGTGTTTTGAGTATCGAAGAAGTTGTTGCTTTTGCTAGAAAATATAAATTAAAAGAAGAAGACGTTTCTGAATTATTTCATATTTTTGAAAAAGAAAATATTGATTTGCTTTCAAAAGAAGAACTTGCTGCACAAGCTGAAGATCTTGGTAATTTTTCAAAAGAAGAGCAGTCGTCATTTAAAGATAAATCAGTTGATATAAAAAGTTCTCTAGAGCAAGTTTCAATATCTTCAGAACCATATGCTGAAAAAGAGGTTGAAAGCTTAAAAGTTTTTTCAGAAGCATCTCAATTGAATGATCCTGTTAAATTATATTTAAAAGAAATTGGAAAAATTCCACTTTTGAATAAAGCAACTGAAAAAGTTATTGCCGATACAATTGCGGATAGTAAAATAAAATCTATCGATACAATAGCCAGATTTCCGTTTGTTGTAAAAGATCTTTTGGCATTGGAAGAAAGATTACAAAAAGATCCTGCAATATTAAAAGACCTTATTCAATTTTCAGATTTTGGTGAAGATAATTCTCCAAAGTTTGAAGAAGAAAAAATTAAATTTTTAAAAAGTCTTGGCGAATTAAAATCACTTGTTTTACAGGAAGAGTCTATTTATAGATCTTATCGTGGTAAACTTGACAATGAAACCAATAAACAAGAGATGCTTTTAAAAGTTGAAAAAAATAAGCAGTCAAGAATTGATACTATAAAAACTATAAAAGTTGCCAATAAGCTTATTTATAAATTTGGCAAAAAAATAGAAAAAATTGTATCAAAAATTAGAGAACGTGAAGACGAGATAAAAGTTGTTGAAGAAAAATTAGTATTTTATAAAAATATTAAAAAGCCTACAGAGCAAGATTTAAAGTTAATTGAAGAGATGGAAAATCAGGTGCGTATGGCAACAAAGCTTATTAAAAAAGCTGAAGGCGAAGCCGGAATTCCATTGGATAAAATTAATACATATTATACTCAATTTGTTATTGCACAAAGAAAAGATAAAGAAGCAAAAGATGATTTGGCAAGAGCGAACTTGCGTCTTGTTGTTAATATTGCAAAAAAATATATTAACCGGGGATTACACTTTTTGGATTTGATTCAAGAAGGTAATATTGGATTGTTAAAAGCTGTTGAAAAGTTTGAATTTGAAAGAGGATTTAAGTTTTCAACATATGCAACTTGGTGGATTCGTCAGGCTATTACAAGAGCCATAGCAGATCAATCAAGAACAATTAGAGTTCCTGTTCATATGGTTGAAACATTGAGCAAAATTAACAAAATTACAAGAACATATATGCAAAATCAAGGCAGAGAGCCAAGTTATGCAGAGCTTTCAAAAGAATTAAATCTTGATGAGAAAAAAATAAAAAATATAATAAAAATCTCAAAAGAGCCTATTTCTTTGGAAACTCCTGTTGGAGATAGTGATGATATTTATCTAAAAGATTTTATTGAAGATGAAAATGAATATACACCGATGGATGCAGTTGTTAATGACGATTTAAAAGAAAAAGTTCGTGAAGTTTTAAAATCTTTAACTCCAAGAGAAGAAAAAGTATTAAAAATGCGTTTTGGTATAGATGTTGCTTCCGAGCATACTCTTGAAGAGGTTGGAAAAGATTTTTCCGTTACTCGTGAACGTATTCGTCAGATAGAAGTAAAAGCGTTAAGAAAATTAAGACATCCATCCAGAAGTAAACGCTTACAAAGTTTTTTTGATAAAGAATATGATATGTCAGGTTCTGACGGTATAGAATAAACACATGTTTTGTTTGTATGAAAATATTGCATGTTATAACTAGTTTAAAAATTGGCGGGGCCGAATCGGCGCTCGCCAATTTTTTATCTGCTACAATAAATGATGGAAACATACATTATGTTGTATATTTTTATTCAGGTCCCAACAGGGAAAAAATAGAAAATTTAGGCATAAAAACTTTTCAAATAGATGGGCTTTTTAGTAAATATGATATTTTCGCATATTTAAAACTTAAAAAAATTATAAAAAAAATATCCCCGGATTTAATACATTCTTCTTTATGGTTGGCAAACTTTTATTCAAAATTTATAGCATCTTCTCTTAAAATTCCAATAATTTGCGATTTGCACAGTAATTTTTTGCATGATGGAAGAATAAGAATATTTTTAGAAAAATTAAATTTATTAAAAGCAGATAAATATGTTGCTGTTTCCAATAATGTAAAAAATGGTTTTTTAAAATGCTTTGAATCACAGGCTGAAAAGTTAAATGAAAAAATTACAGTTATCGAAAATGGTATAGATATAAATTTAATTAAATCCAAATCTCAAAATATAGATAAAAGTTTCTTGGGTTTTAATTCAAGTGATTTTGTTTTCGGTGCCGTTGGCCGCTTGGAGACTGTTAAATCTTACGATGTTCTAATTAGAGCTTTTGCTTCATTAAAAAAAGATATAAAAAATACAAAGCTATGTTTTGTTGGTTCAGGTTCACAAGAATTTTTTTTAAAAGAGCTTGTAAATTCGTTGGGGTTAAGTAAAAAAATTATATTTATGGGAAATCAGACTAATCCCTATGGCTTTTATAAAATTTTTGATTGTTTTGTTATTTCGTCTAAAAGTGAAGGGCTCTCGATTGCTTTGTTGGAAGCTATGGCTTTTGGTTTGCCAATTATTAGTACAAAATATTCAGATAGACATGATCTGCTTGAAAATAATATTAATGGATTACTTGTCGAACCCGGAAATTTATTGGCCCTAAAAGATGCTATGCAAAAAATTTATGAAGATAAAGGGCTAAGAGTTTTAATGGGTAAAAATAATATTGAGTTAATAGAAAAGCGATATTCTATTGAACATGTAGTAAATTCTTATAATAAATCATATTGCAATTTATTTTTTAGTAGTTTATAATTAATTAAATAAATATTGATAACCTCCATTTCCCCTGTCCGCGGCATTCTTGTCAGGATGGGGGTTTTTATTTGGATTAAATTTATGCCTGTTTATAAAATTACAATAGCTTATGACGGAACTGATTTTTGCGGTTGGCAGCATCAACCCGGTGATTTAACCATTCAATCGGTTTTAAAAAAAACCTTTGAGCATGCGTTTTTGGTTCCGGTAGATATTCTTGGCGCATCCAGAACCGATTCCGGAGTTCATGCCATCGGTGCAGTTGCCAGGGTAAAAACAGATTTGGTTTTAGACCCCCAGATTTTAATGGAAAGTTGGAACAGACTGTTGCCTAAATCCATTTTAATAAGAAATATAAAAGTTGCTGACAATAATTTTCATCCTTTTTATAATGTTTCACATAAAACTTATTATTATCAACTGTTTTTAAAGCGCCCGTTACCATTTATTTCAAGATTTGGTTGGTACTATAATTTTATAGATCATGTTAATATTCAAAAATTTCAGGCTGCACTTAATTTGTATATTGGTAAGCATGATTTTGCTTCTTTTTGTAAACAGGATAAGAGTGACAATAGATCTACAATTAGAACGATTGATAAAATTGTTGTTAGAAAAATTAAAAAATTAAATATTTTAAGAATAGAAATTACAGGTAAATCTTTTTTACGCTATCAAATAAGAAGAATGATAGGTTATGCATTAGATCTTGCAAGACAAGACCACTTATCGTTATCATATCTTGAAGGGTTATTAAAAAATCCCGATCATAAACAAATATTATTAAAGGCAGATGCCTGTGGCTTAATTTTAAGAAGGGTAGTGTATAAAGATGAGCTTATTAAAAAATGAAAATTTCAAAAGATTTGCAAGTGGGCTAATTTTAGGGTTTTGTTTTTTTGGTTCTTATGTTCATTCGTTACTATTATTTGTATTTATCTTATTTGCAATACTATTTATCATGTTATTTTTTGAACTTCCAACTCTTATAAATTTACCATTAAGAAGTTTCAAATTTTGGCTTGTAGCTTTTTTATATCCAATATTGCCAATTTTTACTCTTATATATTTGACCATAAAATATAGAAGTACCGATTTTATTTTTCCACTTTATCCATTTATAGTTTCTTGGGTGGCAGATACAGGAGCATATCTTTTAGGTAAAATGCTTGGAAAACATAAAATTTGTCCAACAATAAGTCCTGGTAAATCTTGGGAAGGTTTATTCGGTGGCTTTATATCGGTATTTATTTTTAATATTTTTATTTTACCCGGAATTAAAAGCTTTCCGTTTGTTTTATATTTAAATTCGTTTCTAGCTATTTTTCTGTTTTCTTTGTTAATTACGGTTGTTGCATTTCTTGGCGATATTTTTGAATCAAAGCTTAAGCGACGTGTAAATATAAAAGACTCCGGAATTTTATTACCGGGGCACGGGGGGCTTTTTGATAGATTTGATTCAGTTTTGTTTGTAGCGGTTTTTTTGTTACTTATAATCTGGGTAAATAAAATTACGCTATAAGCTTTTAATAACGTCGCCTTGTTTTACTTTAATGCTTTCGCCTGTAAGCATATTTTTAATTGTGACAGTATTCGTGTCCTGCTCATCTTGCCCAATAATTAAAACTTTTTTGGCACCAATTTTATTAGCCTTTTTCATCATGTTTTTTATATTACCCTCAAATAAAACGTCGACACAAAATTTATTTGATTGTAATTCGTCAGCAAGTAAAAGTGCTAAATTATGTTGCTCTTTTTCCATGGGTAAAATTAAATAGAGTGGCTGATTTTCCGGAATATTTAATTTATGTTTATTATTTTCGACCAGCAGTAAAAGTCGGCCAAGTCCAATTGCCGCTCCAACCGACTGAAAGTCATTTTTTGCACCAACTTCACGGCCTAAAGAATATCTGCCGCCGCCGCAAAATGCGTTTTGAGCACCCAATTCGGTTGATGCAAATTCAAACACAATTTTATTGTAATAATCAAGGCCACGAACAAGCGTTGGATCTACTACAAAATTTATAGATAATATTTGTAATTTTTCTTTTATATCGTTCCATTGCGATGAACAACTTTCACAAAGATGGTCCGTAAGCTTTGGCGCTTTTATATATGCGTTTTGACAGCTTTCATTTTTGCAATCAAATATACGTAAAATATTTGTTTCTTTTCTAACTTTGCATGTATCGCAAATCTGAGAATCTACGGAATTCAAATAATTTTTAAGGGCTTCTTTGTGTTGTTTCCTATCTTCCAGGCATCCAAGAAAATTTAATTTTAAAATATATTTTTCCAGTTTTAATGTTGTAGAAAAATATGAGTTAAGCATTTTTATAAATTGCACATCTTGAGAAATTGATTCGGTGTTAATTACTTCAAAATTTAATTGGTCAAATTGGCGCCAACGGCCCTTTTGGGGGCGTTCTCTCCTGAACATTGGGCCAAAGCTAAATACTTTATATGGCTTTTCTTCAACATTATTTTCAAAATAGGCTCTTATTGTACTGGCGGTTGCTTCGGGTCTTAAGCAGATACTGTCTTCATCATTTTCTGCAGGAAATACATACATTTCCTTTGATACCACATCGGTTTGCTCGCCAAGTGAATGTACAAATAATTTTGTATGTTCAAGTATTGGTGTTTCTATTTGTGAAAAATTATAGATTTGAGCATGTTTTTTTAGCTGATCCAAAATAAAATTTTGTAAAGTTAAATCCAATAAATCTTGTGTGCCTCTAACTTTATTTATCATAAATACCCTTTTGTTTATAAGACTGGATCCTGAATCAAGTTCAGGATGACAAAACGCTCAGTGTGTGTTATGCGTGTTATGCGCTCCGAGGGTGTCATCCCGGCCACCGAGCCGGGATCTAGTCTTTGAAAATTTTTTATTCAATATCTAGTCTTATTTTAATAATATGCTAAACATAATAACAAAATAATCACATTTTAAAAAAAATAAAAATAAACGGTGAGTTTAGTATGAAAAAAACTGTTTTGATTCTTGGCGGTGCGGGGTATATAGGTAGTCATACTGCATACTTAATGCATCAAAATGGGTATCAAGTAGTTATTATTGATAAGTTATTGCACAACCAAAAATTTGAGCACTCTTGGGCTGAATTGATAGTTGGAGATTTTTCAGACCAAAATTTGCTTGATTCTGTTTTTACAAAATATAAAATTGATGCAGTTATGCATTTTGCAGCACTTATTGAAGTTGGAATTTCTGTTTTAAAACCTGCCGAATTTTATCAAAACAATGTTGTAAACACACTTAATTTTTTAAACAGCATGTTAAAATATAACGTAAATAAAATTATATTTTCTTCTTCATGTGCCATCTATGGAAATCCGGTAAAAATTCCAATGGATGAAAATCATATATTTAATCCAATAAGTCCATACGGTAAAAATAAACTTGCAGTAGAATTTATACTGCGTGATTATGCAAATGCATATAATTTAAAATATGTTTCGCTTCGCTATTTTAATGCAGCCGGAGCTGATTATAAAAACGACTTGGGCGAAATACACAATCCTGAAACTCACATAATTCCACTAATATTGAAAGCAATTAAAAATAATAAAATATTTAAAGTTTTTGGAACGAATTATAAAACAGCTGACGGTACTTGTATAAGAGATTATATTCATGTTCAAGACTTGGCAAAAGCACATCTTCTTTCGTTAAAATATCTTGAGGCCGGAAATGATTCAGATGTTTTTAATTTAGGCTCCGGAACAGGTTTTTCCGTTCGTGAAATTATTAATACTGTTGAAAAAGTTGTTGGTGCAAAATTAAATATCGAATATGTTGATCGCAGACCGGGTGATGTTGACATTTTAATTGCAGATAATAAAAAGATTAAATCTGTTTTGGATATGGAGTTTGAGCATTCCAATATTGAAAATATAATAAAAACTGCAAATTCTTTTCATGCGAAATTTAATTTAGTATAGTCTTACAAATGAATAATTATTTTTATATAGAGACTTAATAAAAGGACCTTTATGCCGGAAATAAAAATATCCAAAATATCACCGGGCAGAATTTTGCTCGTCTCTTTATTATTTGTGATTTTTACAGGTGCAATTTTGCTTGCGCTACCAATGTCTAGAATTGTGGATATGTCATTTGTAGATGTTTTTTTTACTGCCGTAACTTCTACATGTGTAACTGGACTTTTAACAGTTCCAATGTCCTATTTTTCATTCTTTGGTCAGTGTGTAATTTTGGCATTGATTCAAATTGGTGGTCTTGGACTTATGACCTTATCCATTTTCATGGTTTCACTTGTTCTAAATTTAAGTTTTACGACAAAAATTTTTGCGGGACAAATTTTGGATTTTGAATTTTGGGGTAAAATTAAGAATTTTTTAAAAATGATAATAGGATTTACAATTATCATTGAAGCCATTGGCGCATTTTTATTATATATTTCGTTTAGTAAAATTTTACCATCGGATAAAGCTATTTTTTATGCCATATTTCATTCGGTTTCTGCATTTTGTAATACAGGAATTTCACTTTTTGAACCCGGAATGTTTTGTGTTAAACAACATTGGTTAACGCTTTCAACAATGGCAACATTGATATTATTTGGAGGTGTAGGTTTTATAGTTTGGTACGAATTTGGCAACAATATAATTATATCAATCAAAAATTGGTGGCGTGAAGAACCTAAAAAAATGGTCACATCTTTGCATACAAAAGTTGTTTTATTCATGTCTTCAATTTTAGTTTTTAGTGGAACTGTATTATTTTATTTTCTTGAAAGAACAAATAGTTTAAAAGATTTTGGTTTATTTGATCAAATAATTAATGCATTTTTTATGTCTGTTGCAACGCGTACTGCAGGGTTTGATCCTATTTGCATAGGAAGACTTGGATTACCTATAATTTTTATATTTTTAATTTTGATGTTTATCGGTGCTAGTCCATCTTCCACAGGTGGCGGTATAAAAGTTACAACGTTTACAATTTTTTTGGCAACAATTATTGCAACTGTTAGAAATAAAGACAGTGTGGAAATTTTTGGAAGAAATATTCCATCGGAGCAAATTTTTAAAACATCGGTAATATTTTCTTTATCTTTAACATTGGTTTGTTTTTCAACATTTTTAATGCTTATTACGGATCCGCAGTTTAGTGTTATACAGATTATGTTTGAAGTTGTTTCTGCATTTGCTACTGTTGGATTTTCAACAGGTATTACTCCATTTTTATCCATATCGGGTAAATTAATTTTATCTGTTTTAATGATTATTGGTCGCCTTGGTGCATTAACCTTGGTTTTAGCATTGAGAAAAACACAAGAAAAACAACTTTATAAATACCCTGATGAACGAGTACTTTTGGGATAAAATTTTTTTTTATTGATTTAGTTTTAAAATTTATCTATTAATTTTTTATGCTTTTATCTATTAGATAAATTAAAAAATTTTAAGGGGCGTTTTATGAATTTTAAATTAGTAAAAAAATTTCTAAGTTTTACTTTATTAATATCTTTTGGACAGTTTTGCTTTGCACTAGAAAAAGATGTAAAAACAGATATGGATGCGAATATTGATCAATCTAAATTAATAGAAGATCTTAAAAAAATTGACAGAAATGGCATGACGGATTATTATTCGCTCGCTATTTCTACCGGATTACGCTTGTTCAGTCAAATAGAAAAAGCAGAGGGTTTAGAAACGTTCTATTATAAAGGTACTGAACCTCATGAAATAGTTGATTTTATATCTGAAACCGGCGAAATAAATTATATTACTCCAATTATAAGTGATGATATAGATATAAAATTTATAGATTTTAGTGGTGCACAATTAAAAGATGAACTTATTTTTAGATCTCATGATCAAGCGCGAAACGTATTTGGAAATAAAATAGCGGGAGATCTTTTTGAAAAAGATGTAAGATTTAAAAAAATTACAACAACAAATAATATTTTGTTTGATGGTGTTAGATTTACAAAGCCGGTTTCTTTTGCCGGTAGCATATTTAAATCCGGAACATTTAGAAAAAAGACCATTACATTTGAAAATGTAGAATTTGAAAGCGATTTGGATTTTTCAAATGTTAATATTTACAGCGGTGTTACATTAATTTTGAAAAATGTTTATATAAAAGGTAAGTTAAAGTTTGATGGAATGATTGTTGAAAATGGCGGACGCATTATTCTTGATAGTGTAAATAGCAAACAGCGTCAAACTGCTGTTGAACTTTCACCAATTGGAATAGATCATGAAAAATATATTGAAATAAAAAATAGTAATGTAATATTTACATCTGGGGCAGTATCTTTTCAGGCTTTTGTAGATGGTTTTGAAGATTATAAAAAAGCTAAAACTAAAGAAAATATTAAAAAATTCTTGTTATCATACTTAAAAATTAATAAAGAAAAAAATAAAAAAGGTGTTTGGTTTTTAAAAGATTCTAAATATGAATTAAGTAAAGAAAAAAGAACTATCCCATTTAAAGGTGTTTTGACTCCTCAAGATTTTGCAGACACAGCTGTTTACTATTTTGATGGTGCAATAATAAATAATACAATTAGTTTTGAACCGAATGGAAAAAATAAAATTTTTAATTGGCCAATGTATTTTAGAGATATAACATTGACTACAAATATGATTTTTGAAAATATTATATTTAAAAGCACGGTTAATTTTTCCGGATGTGAATTTAAAAAGGGTGCTTTTTTTGAAAAAAAGATAATTTTTAGAAATGTTATATTTGAAGGAAATTTAGATTTATCTAATATAAAATTGGAAGACGGAACTTCTGTTGTTTTAGATAATGTTGTTTTTAAAGGTAATTTGATTACAAATAATATGAAGACATCTTCAAAAATATTTAAAATTTAAAATAAAAAGAAAGGGTTGTTATTGAAATAACTTTTTGTTTTGTATGTTAGTGTAGTGGGAGTTGGTA
>JAHIKO010000033.1 GCA_018897535.1 Candidatus Dependentiae bacterium | reverse complement strand
TAATTAACGACGGCAGTACCCAAAGCTTTAATGATATATTTGAAAAGATAAAAAATTTAAATATAAATTTAATTATTCATGAAAAAAATATGGGCAAAGGTCAAGCTCTTAAGTCCGGTATAAAATTTTGTTTAAACAATTTTCAAAATTTATCGGGAATAATAACTGCAGATGCAGATGGGCAACATAGCGTAAACGATATAACAAAACTCGCAAATCAAACAAATTTAAATAAATTAATTTTAGGTAAAAGATATTTTAGAACAAAATCAGTCCCATTAAGAAGTATGCTTGGTAATTTTTTAAGCAGATTTGCAATTTCTTTTGTATCAAAACAAAAAATTTATGACACTCAAACAGGATTACGCTTTATACCCACAGAAAAATTGGAAAGTTTTGTCAATATTCCGGGTGACAGATATGAATATGAAACTAATATGCTTTTATATGCAAAAAAATTTAATCTGAAAATTAGTGAAATACCAATTGAAACAATATATATAGAAAATAATAAAAATTCACACTTCAAACCAATAAAAGATGCTTATTTTATCTATAAATCTATCTTTAATTTTTATTTGAATAATAATCATGAAAAATAACAAAATATTTGTTTCTACAATACTTTTTTTAATAATAATTTCAATCTTGGGAATACCTTTTTATAATTGGGGATTTAAAACTGACGACTGGGGAAATCTTTATTACTGCAATATAAAATCTTATAAATGTATTTTAAATTATTTTACCCAGGGTAATATAGAAAATTTATACAACCCTTCAAATGTTGATAGCGCCATAAAAATACAAAGTTTTTTACAGGGGCTATTTAGGCCAATGTCGTTTATCTATTATTTGCCCCAATATTGTTTATTTTCAACAAATGCTTACGGTTATTATTTGGTCACAATAGCGTTTCATGCGTTAAATAGTGTAATTTTATTTAATATTTTTACATATTTTGCACCCATAATTTTTGCATTTTTGGCATCACTTTTTTTTGCATTTCATCCAAGCTTGTGGAATTGGCTTGGCTGGACAAGTGCCCAAACCTACCAAATAGAACTTTTTGTATTCTTAATATCAATATTATTTTTAAAAAAATATTTAGATTCGGAAAAACTCAAATTTTATTTAATTTCATGCACACTTTTTGCAAGTAATTTATTTTTAAAAGAACAAACAATCGTGTTTCCATTTTGGGTTATATTTGCAATATATTTTTATGAAAAAGTACAAAATATTAAAAATATAAGATTTGCGCTAAAAATCTCTATTGGCTACTGGTTAGTTGCTATTTTTTATTTAATCACTCGAGCAAGCATGTTTCCAATAAATTCTAATGCCGGAACATTTAACTGCGAACTAAATCTTTCTTCTTTTTTTAATAGAATGGGGCTACGCATTTTTGATTTTGTAACTTATATTTCAGATATGTTTATGCTTACCTGGCTTCCCAAAAATCACCAAATAATAAATGGTTTAATTATAATTTCACTTGCAGTAATATTGTTATTTTTGTTTATGCATAATCGTAAAAAACTTAATATTATTTTTTTATTATTTAGTGTCTTAATTTTTAGCTGGCCGGCAATTTTAATACAGTATCAACCGCGTTATATTTACATATCCATCCCATTTTTTATTATGGGAATAATCTTTTTATTCTCTTATTCAAACTTAAATTTTAATTTTTTTAAAAATAAAAATTTATACAGCATATTATCAGTAAGTTTAATAATAATATTTGCGCTTTTTTTGCACAACAAACTAAAGCTTCGAGAAAAAGTCTTAAATCACATATCAACAAGTTTTAAAGAACTTATTAATAATAAAATTATTCAAAATCAAATTAAAAACAAAAAACCATTATGTTTTATTGCACTTCCTCCTTATTGGTTCGATATGGGAACAGCGCAGGCAGTTTGGTTTTTAAAAAAAGATAACAGTTTACCTGTTTATCATTTTGGTACAAAAATGGTTGAAAAAAATCGATTTTCTTACAGAGAAATTCCACAATTTGATAAAAATTATTTAAAAGTAACCATTACAAATTCAGGAGCCGATCTCGAATCCCTAAACACTGATTTACTTTGTTTTTACGAAAACAATATAAAAACAAGTAAAACAAAAATAAATATCCCACAAAAATATTTACTACAAAATCCAATATTTATTACTTGGGATTATGAAAAAGCAAAATTTAAAATTTTAAATATTACAGCGAAAGATCTTTTGTGATTAAAAAATTTTTTAAAAATAAAAAAATTTTGATTATTTCTATTTTGCTATTTTGTTTTGTTGTTATTTTACTCGGATTACCTTACAAAAATTGGTGGTTTTTTGGTGCCGATGATTTTCATGCATTATTCGAAGGTTATAAATTAAAAACATTTAAAGATCTGTTTTATTGCTTTTTGGACGGCAATATAGCCAAAGGCGCCGGACCCTCAAATTATATTCAACCAACAGGACCTAGTTCATTTTTTACAACATTTTATCGCCCATTATATTTAATTTACTTTGGCATTCAATACTGGTTGTTTGGGTCATATGCTTATCCATATTTTTTATTAAACATATTTTTTCACGCAATAAATGCAGTAATTTTATTCAATATTTTTACTTATTTTATAAAAATATTCCCTGCGATTTTATTATCACTATTTTTTGCATTTCATCCGCAAATAGCCTATAGATTTGGTGCCATTGTAAATTTACACTACTACATCAATCTTACGCTTATGCTTTTAAGCATTTTGTTATTTAAAAAATATTTAGATACAAAAAAAATTAAATATAATATTTTTGCCGGTTTTTTATTCCTACTTTCGCTTTTTACACGAGAGACATCTGTAGTTTTACCCATAATAATTTTTTTTGGCACATATCTTTACATAAATAAATTAAAACCCATTAATTTAAAAACTTTTTTTTCACAGTTTTTCATAAACTTAAAATTAACTCTTAACTACTGGTTATGCGTAATTTTTTTTCTATCTTTAAGATTATATCTTTACCCATTGGATCTAAAAAATTTAAACACACATAATATTTCAATATTTGCAAAATTTAGAAATTTATTTTTAGAAAAAATACCAGAATTTAAAGTTTTTATTTACGATTTATTTGGATTATCCTGGCTTGCCTGGGGAAAACCAATATTACGCGGCTCAATAATAATATTTTTATTTTTAATTATTTTTACATTCTTTATCAAAAATTATAGAAAAATTTATGTGTTATATTTTTTTCTATCTGGACTTCTACTACTCTGGCCAAGTCTTTTGGGCCATTATAATCCAAGATATATTTATGAAAGTTATCCATTTTTATTTCTTAGTTTTATATTTTTATTCAAATACAACAATATCAATCTAAAGAAGTTCAAAAAATTTATTTTTACTTTTACATTTATTTTCATTCTATTTTTAATAATATTTACAGTAAAAAGTTTTTCAAAAAGAGAAGCAAAATACAATATCATGAGAATTGCAACTGAAAAGCTGATACAAAATCCTAAAATTCAAAATAGAGCACTCTGCTTTTTTGGATATCCAACCGATATGTTTGGCCAACAAAATGCAGATATTTTTTGGATCTTACTTAACAATCCCAAACTACAAATCTACTTTGACCCGACAACAGCCATTACACAATCAGATTCCAATTTAGTCCAAGATGCCGGTTGGGGAAATATCATAAGCAATTTTTATGATAAAAATTATGTAACAATTACACAGATAAAAAATGGCTTTAATTTTAAAACAAACAATCCACATAAAGTAAATTTTGATTTAAACGATTGCAGCTATTCTCTAGGTAAAAAAATTATAAATAAAATTGAAAAGATTAATGGTATAAATGCAATAACAGATTTTACTTTAAAAATCGATAAAAAATATTTAGATCAAAAGCCACTTTTTATTAAATGGAACTATGAAACCAAATATTTTGAAATTCTCAAATAATTATTACTACCAACTTTTTCCATTATCATCTTGAACTTGTTTAGACCTAAGACTTTAATAAATCATTCAAATATTTTTCGTAAAATTCTAAAATTCTTAAAATATTTGCTACACCTCCCATACCATCTTTTGACTTTATTTGATTATACTCAAAAAAGGTTCCATTTACATTGGCAGCATCCAAACTTACACCAATTTTTCGTATTTCAAAGAATCTTCTCATGTTCTTTTTATCATCATCAATTCTCCACTTGGGGCGAACAATATTTGAATTAATTTGTAAATCAGTGCGAAGGTGCGATACAGCATTTCTTACAAGTATAATAATATTTTGCACAGCATAAATATCTGGATTATCAATCTCTTTGATCAAAAGCGATGGATCTACACATTCTCTAACCAAAAGCATTGAATAGTTAACTATGCAACTAAAAACATTACTAGAATATTCCTTTAATGCTCCACAATTCTTTTCATAATCATTTGAAATTACTATAGCTTTTTCTTTTATATCCTTAACATCCAATATTTTACAAAAATTTTGTGGACCAATTCTATTTGAATCGATCGCTTCTTTTAATAACAAAGCATAACCAATATTTCTTTTAACTGTTTTAATTGAATTTAATGCTATAATACACCCTTTTTTATCAAATTTTTTTTGCATTTCAAACTCCTAATTTCAATAAAAGTATAATTATTTTTCACATATTTCAATAATCAATCGTAGTTTTGATAAATTATTTTTGTGAGAACTTTAACTGCACACGTATTTAAGATATCATATAAACACAAATATGTGTCCTATGAAAGCTTTTATGGATTTTATAAAAAAATTATAATGAATAAAATTAAAGTATATTTAGATTCTGGCGCTACAGATAAAAAATTTATAAAAAAATATTGTTACATATGTGATTTTTACCAATATCCATGTGATTCAGCACACAGAACCAAAAGTAGTAGCATAAATCTCGCTTATCCATCAGAAGTTCAATGGCGTGATGCTAATATAAGTTGGGCCGAAGATAGTTATACTTGGGGTGATTGCAAAGGAAGCATACTTTTATCAGAAATTAAAAATATTATAGGTAAAAATAATCGAAGAGATGCTCTTCATCTTGATTCGGCTTATAAAACGAATTGTTCCATTTTTTTAACCTCTGATAAGAAAGATATATATTCAAACAAAAAAATTTTAGAACCCCTACTAAAAATAAAAATTTTTCACATTAATCAAGATATAAATGAGTTTGAACTACACCTTAAAGCAACTTTAGATGGCCCCTTAATTTATCACAAATTCAACAAACAAATACTAGATACTGAAACAAGTTCAAGATGACAAAAAATTTGTACCAATATATGTTACAAGAAAACTAACACCTTTATGTCACATCTTACAATGGATAGATAATTTAAAGATGTTTATAAATATCTTTAGAACTCCAACATCTTATAATACGCTCAAATTCATCAACAACTTTAAATATTTTTTCCACATAATTTTTGGTTGAACAAATATTGGCAATTTCAAGTCTATTTTCAATCAATTTATTTTTTGATATTTATTTATTAATATATTCTATATTTAATCTAATAATTCAAAAGAGAAGAAAGATATTCTTATGCTAAATAAAATTAAAAAATTCATTATAAAAAAAATTATCACACAAAATAATATTTTTATAAAACATCAAATAGGCCCATATTCAATTAAATTGCCAAGTAAGCATGCTCTTAAAAATTATCAAGAAACATTCAAAAGATATGATATAGCATTAGGTGAAATTGCAAAAATAATTAACAATAAATATCCGAATTTAACAGCTATAGATATTGGCGCAAATATTGGAGATTCTGCAGCCCTTTTATCAAAATACAATAATATTCCGACATTATGCATTGAAGGCAATGATATTTTTTTACCCATATTAAAAGAAAATACAAAAATTATTGGAACCCATATAAAAATTGAAGAATGTTTTGTAGGTCCCGAAAATATTTTTATAGATAAAGAAAAAATAAAGACGGATAAAGGTACAGCAACTATTGTAAATTCAATTCATAAAACAAATAGTTCTATCTTGGGAAAAAATATTATACAAAACAAATCTTTATTAACAATTCTTAATTCACATAAAAAATTTCTAAATTTTAAATTACTTAAAATAGATACTGATGGATATGATTTTTGCATTATCAACGATTCATTAAATATAATTAAAAAGCTAAAACCTATTATATTTTTTGAATATGATCCAAGTATACCCCAAAATGGTGACCAAGAAAGTATAGATACGATAAATAATTTAATATCTACTGGATACAAACAGTTTATTATCTACGATAATTTTGGAAATTTCTTAATGTCTACAAATAATCCAGAAACATTTATAGATTTAAATACGTATTTAAAATCTAATAAAAAATATAAACAAATTGTTTACTATTTTGATATATGTGCTTTTCATGAAGAGGATATTGATTTATTCAAAAAAATAAAAAATATTGAATCAAATATTGCAATTCTCTAGCTCTTCTTTAATCAAAATATCCAAAACATTATAAAAACTTAAATTATATTGCCACCCTAAAACCGTTTTTGCTTTGGAAGAATCTCCATAACAATCAGCAACTTCTACAGGCCTTATAAGATTTTTATCTATTTTTATTTTACTTTTATCTATTTTTAAATAATCAAAAACATAAAAAACTATATCTTTTAACGAAATAGATTTTCCGGATGCAATTACATAATCATCCGGGATATTTTGTTGCAACATAAGCCACATAGCTTTCACGTATTCAGGTGCAAAACCAAAATCGCGCTTAGTTTCTAAATTTCCAACAAACAAAAAATCTCGCTTACCCTTTTTTATCTCTATTGCTTCACGAATAACCTTTTTTACAAAGAAATTTTGTCCCCGAAGATACGATTCATGATTAAACATGATTCCGCAGCAAATAAACAACTTGTACAAATCTCTATAAAGCACACAAATTTCATGCGCAGACGACTTTGAAATAGCATATGGATTATTTTTATGAGAAAATTTACTTTTTTCGTTTATTGGCAAATTTTCAGGATTTCCATACATCTCACTACTCGATGGCTGAAACAATTTTATAGTTTCTTTTGATAATCTTATTGATTCCAATAAGTTCAATGTAGATATTATATTAAAATTAATAGTATCGTATGGTTGATCGATAGAAAGGCCAACGGAACTTTGAGCTGCAAAATTATAAATTTCATCCGGATTTATATTATTTATACTGGCTAAAACTTCGTTTAAATTACCTAAATTTATTTCTAGAAAATTAATTTTATTTTTAATTTTTAAATATTCCAAATTAAAATAACTATCTTGATTTCTTACTATTCCAAAAACTTTGTAATTTTTTTCAAGTAATAACTTGCTAAGATACGCCCCATCTTGTCCGGTAATACCTGTTATAAGAGCTACTTTTTGTTTCATAAAATACTTTTATAAATTTCTTTAGTTTTACTTGCAGTTTTTTGCCATGAAAAATCATGTGCCCGTTTTAGTCCAATCGATATTTTTTCAAGTTTTAAGTTTTTGTCTATAAAAATCTTTTCAATTGATTCAACTATAGATTCAACATTTTCAGGCTCAAAATAAACTCCAGCATCTAAAGCAATTTCAGGAAAAGAACTTCTATTACTAAGCACAACTGGACAACCGCAAGAAAAGGCTTCTAATATTGGAATACCAAATCCT
>JAHIKO010000032.1 GCA_018897535.1 Candidatus Dependentiae bacterium | reverse complement strand
CGCCAAATCAAAAATGGCATCGTGATTCCAGGGCGAAAGAGTAGTGAAATTTTTTTTAGACACAAACAACACTAATGTTGGTAGGTATATCTCGTTGAGATAAAAAAAGAGAGGAGGAACGTAATAACAACTAACTTCTTTTTTTGTTCATCATAAAAACATCATGTTTATTTCTTAATCGATACACACAATAACATCCGAGTTTTTACATAATGGTAAAGTAAGTAAGTAGTCTTCGATCTTTTACATACGTTAAATTTTACACTTAAAATGTAATTTTTAATTGTTGTTTTTTGATCGAAATTTCTTAGGGGAAAGACTAATATGAATAAACTTCTAAAAGGTTTGTTGGTAACGGCTTTCGCTGTTGGCACAATGAACGCAGCTACAAATAAAACATTCTTGATGCCAAGATCACAAGGCGTAAACCTTCCAATGGAATACACAACATTCAATGAATTAATTCAACATAAAAATGGAGATTTCTTCGGAGCTCATTTCCAAGTAGTTCCATTTTATCTTGAATCATGCGACAAAGGTGATTTAGGTAAATATTTTGGTTTTGCTAACAAAAATGTAATTAGACTTTCAGGTTCAACCAATATTGCAACATCGGATTTAGCTTTCAGACGTATATTCCATCACGCTGACGAGGCAACTGCAGTTGCAGATGTTAAATTTGAACCGGAACTTCAAGCTTATGGCGCAAGAATTGATTACTACCAAGATTTAGAAAAAATTCTTGATGGCTTATATTTAAAGGTTGCATTGCCTATTGTAAATGTTGATACAGATATGCATATCAATGTCTCAAATAAAGCCGGTGGTAATAGTTTCTTTTTAAGTAGCAATTATATAGAAAACTACTTTTTAGGAACATATGGCGATGGTAATCCAGCAGCAACAGCTGCAGCCCAAACTGGCGCTGATGCTCAACAGGTATTAAAATACGCAAAAATTGGTGGTTCACACTCTGAAACATCGGTTGCAGACATAGATTTAGTTTTAGGCTATAAGTTTTTCGACAAAGAAAAATATTATGTAGCATTAAATCTTGGTTTAACCATTCCGGTAGGAAATGATGCAGATGGCGTATGGGCATTTGAACCAATAGTTGGAAATGGCGGACATTGGGCAGTTGGTGGCGGTCTTGATTTCTCAGTAAAACTTTGGGAAAAGAATGACCAAAACATCAAATTAACAGGTGTTGCAAACTATAGATATATGTTTGAAGATACAGAAATGAGAACATTAGGTCTTAAAAAATCTGATGGAACTTCTGTAAATTGGGGACAATATCGTTATGTTGGTACCGATGGCGGAAATACTGCAATACCAGCTGCAAACGTTTTGACAAAAAATGTTGAAGTTGAACCGGGCAGTCAAGTAGATGCAATACTTTACTTCACATACAATAATGGCGGCTGGACATTAGACTTAGGATATAACTTCTTCTGGAAAGAAAGAGAAGATGTTAAATTAAAGGGAACAGATTTCCAAACAGCAACACATGCTATTGTTGATCCTGATTGGGTTGGAACAGCATCATTATTAGTAACAAATTTCTTACCTAAAGCTAGCGATAATGCTGTTGTTGATGGTGCTACATTTGATGCCCCTGTTGTATTTGGCACAACTGCATATCAATTAATTAGAGATAATATTGATACAACAGTTGCAGAAACCCCATCAATGGATACACATAAGATTTTTGCAGGCGTAGGCTACAACTGGAAAGAATGGGAATATCCTCTAATGCTTGGCATTGGCGGTGCATATGAATTTGCCGGAAACGATGGTATCGAAAACTGGCAAGTATATGGCAAAATCGGCATGAAATTTTAATCGATTTTAATTGTCGAAATTCATGGGTCGGTAACGGTCCATGTGCGTGGGTCGGTAGAAATACCGGCCCATTTTTATTTGATAGATTGAAAATATGGGTAAAGGCGCCCAGGGCAGACGCCCAGAGCATATCCAGCCTTCGCCGAGGCTACGGCGGACAGGCGCACTGGGCTACCGCAAAGCCGCCTGCAGGCGCAGGCTCAAAAACTTCTTGATAAATAATTCTTTATATATATAAATAATATCCTGTAAAACAAACAATTCTTGGGGGATCGTATACGAAAAGTAATCATGTGTATTCAAAACTTTATTATCATGTTGTTTGGAAAACAAAAAATAAAGAACCAAATATTAAAAATGAATTTAAAAAAGATTTATATTTATATATAGGACAAATTATTAAAACAAAAGGTTGGCATTTAATTGCAATTGGTGGAATAGAAAATCATGTTCATATTTTGGTTCAAATTGAACCTCAAAATACAGTTTCCGATCTTGTGTGTAAAATAAAATCAAATTCGTCTCGATTTATTAAATTAAATTTCGATCCAAACTTTGCTTGGCAAGAGGGATATGGTGTATTAACCATTGATAGGCATTCTGTAAAAAGAATTAAAAATTATATTTTAAATCAAGAAGAACACCATAAAATTAATATTTAAAATTAACATTTTGAGCCTGCGCCTGCAGGCGACTTTACGGTAGCCCAGTGCGCCTGTCCGCCGTAGCCTAGGCGAAGGCTGGGTAAGCTCAGGGCGATAGAATAAATAAGACTGGATCCCGGATCGTAGTCCGGGATGACACCCGCGGTTGATGCTGCTTTGTTATTGCTTTACGCGGTATTGATGTACTTATGCCCCGGGCGGTATTAATGCGTCTCGCGTTTTATTATCCCAAATTACTTTTTTTATGGATAATTGTTTGATGATTTAAATTTGCAAAATACGATAAACACTAAATAAAAACAAGTAATATGATATTATTTTTTAAAATATTGAAATCAAATTAATTTCTCGCTACGATATGAAAAGTATAAAAATTATACGGACACAAACTACTCAAATGTTAATCGGATAAAATTTTTTGGAAAAGAAAGGAGGATGTACAAACATCGTCGTTTTCATTAAGGTAAAGTAAGTAAGTGAGGTTCGATTTTTCATAATCAAATTTAATATGCAAAAAAATTAAATTTTGTGCGTGAAAAATTCGAAAATATTTAGGAGAAAGATTAGTATGAATAAACTTTTAAAAGGTTTATTGGTCGTAGCATTTGTTTCTGGCGCAGCAAATGCCGCAATAAATAAAACATTTTATATGCCAAGATCTCAAGGCGTAAATCTTCCAATGGAATACACAACATTCAATGAATTAATTCATAATAATAATGAAGGAAATCTTTTTGGCGGACATTTCCAAGCAGTTCCATTTTATCTTGAATCGGCAGACAAAAACGATTTAGGAAGATATTTTGGTTTTACAGGTACCAATGTAATCAAAATTGGTTTAACTACAGTTGCAGATATAAATCTTTATTATGCAAGAATGTTTCATGTTGGTGTTGTAGCTCCTATATTACATAGAGCAAATACAGCTGCTGAATTTAAGCTTGAACCAAAACTTGAAGCTTATGGTATAAGAATGGATTATTACCAAGATTTAGCAAAAGCATTAAAGGGTTTATATTTAAAGGTTTCTTGTCCAATCGTTAAAGTTGATACGGATATGAATTTGGAAGAAACAATGACAGCAACAGGTTTCTTTGCTGTTCCAAGTGATTCCGGAACCGATGCAATCAAAAAATATTTTAATGGAACATATGGCGAAGGCAATCCTGCAAAAACAGGTCAATTACTGCAAAATTCACAAAGAAGACTGCAATATGCCAAAATGGGTGGTTCACATTCAAAATTGGCAGTAGCCGATATTGATTTAATAATCGGTGAAAAATTTTTCGACAAAGAAAAATATTATGTTGCATTAAATCTTGGTTTGACCATTCCTGTAGGAACACACCCTGATGCAAGATGGGTATTTGAACCTGTAGCCGGCAATGGTGGACACTTTGCATTTGGCGGCGGTTTGGATTTTGCATATAAATTCTGGGAAAAGAAACACCAAAATCTAAAATTAACAGGTGTTGCAAACTATAGATATCTATTTGAAGCAACAGAATTTAGAACTTTAGGTTTGAAAAAATCTGATGGAACAAAAGTAAATTGGGGTCAATATCGTTTAGCAGGTAGAGTTGGCGATCAATTTGCAACTCCTACAGCAAACATTTTATCAAAAGATGTTTCAGTTACACCTCGCAGCCAATTGGATTCAATGCTTTATTTAACATACAATAATAAAAATTGGACATTCGATCTTGGTTACAACTTCTTCTGGAAAGATGGCGAAAAGGTTGAATTGAAAGCTCATGATTTTGAATCAAATGACTATGCAATATTGGTAACAGATTATCTAGGAACAGCAGCCATTGTTGATACGAATTTTGCAACTGAAGCTTCAGCTACAACTGACAAAGATGCTACAGCAGCCGGTACTGCAACAAATTGCTATTATTTGAACAGAAATCATGTTGATGCCGATGCTGCAGAAACACCATCAATGATGACACACAAAGTATTTGCAGGTATTGGATATAACTGGAAAGAATGGAAATATCCTTCAATGCTTGCAATTGGCGGCGCATACGAATTTGACGGAAATGATGGCCTTGAAAATTGGCAAGTCTACGCTAAATACGGCTTCAAATTTTAATAGAATTTGATTTTAAAAAGAGTGGGTCGGTAGAAATACCGACCCATTTTTATTTGTTAGCCCAAAGCTTTCGCATTGGGCTACCGTAAAGCCGCCCGCAGATGCAGGCTCAAAAATTTTTTGAAAAATAATTCTTTTATTATGCCATTAACTTGCCATTAACTTGCCATTAACTTGCCATTAACTTGCCATTATTTGTATTTAAAAATATTTTATAGAATTTAAATTTTATTTTCTTCATAATAAAAACATAAAATTTAATTGAGAATAATATGAAAAACATTTTAGGAGAGTTTTATGTTTGGATTTGGTAAAAATAGCCCAAAAATAAAATTGTATAAACCGGGGTTAAATTGGGGAAAATACAAATATGAAGCGTTGGCTTTTTCAGTATTTTGTTTTTCCGTAATTACATTTTTATCCATTTTTTCTTTTAATTCAAATGATCAATCATGGTTTTATGTATCAATAGAAAATCAAGAAATAAAAAATATATTGAGCTCTTTTGGTGCAAATTATTCCGCATTACTTTTTTATCTTTTTGGTTCAGCCGCATATATTTTTGCATTTGGCTTATCTTTTTATTCATATTTAATTTTTAAATATAAAAAAATATCAAAAACCATTTATCGAGCCGTTGCTTTTTTTCTTTTTAATATATCAATTTCTTCAATTTTATATTCTTTTAATTTTGATTTTACAAACAGTTATCCCGGCGGACTTTTTGGCATAAGCATATTTAAGCTTATGGCTTTATATATGGGGTTTTTTGGAGCTACTGCATTTAACTTTTTTTTATTAATACTTTTTTTTATACCCGTTGCAAACATATCGTTTAAATATCTATTTAAACTGTTTTTTAATTTAATTATAAATATTGTAGGTTTTGTTGTTGCAAAAGTTGTAGGTACTATAAAATTTATATTTTTATATATTTATTCAGTTGTTTTAAGTTCTTTGAATTTTGTGTGGCAAATTACAAAAGATTATTTTTGTACCGTATTTAGAAAAGATTATTCAGATATATCTGAAGATTTTTTTATAGAGCAACCGGTTTTTGTTGAAAATAATATTAATAAAGAAAACTTTGACCCGGCTCAAATGAATGAACAGGAAGCTTGCTTAAGCCCGATGGTGCAAGATCAAGATTCTAAAGATATTAAAATACAAGTTGATAAATTAATAAATTATAAATTACCTGACACAAATATTTTTCAATCGGTATCCAATAGCGATGAAAAATTAAAAAAACAACTTGAGCAAGAGGGTGTTGTAAAAGCACAATTGCTTGAAGAAAAATTAAAATATTTTGGAATTAAGGGCACTGTTACGGCTATTCATCCCGGGCCTGTAATAACTCTTTTTGAATATAAACCGGAAATTGACAGTAAAATTAGCAAAATAATATCACTTGAAGATGATCTTGCTCTGGCTTTAATGGCATTAAGCATTCGAATTGTTGCTCCAATTCCGGGAAAAAGCGTCGTCGGTTTTGAAATTTCAAATAAAACAAGACAAAATGTTTTATTGGCGGAACTTTTAAACAGCAAAGAGTTTAAAAATTTTTCAGGCAAATTGCCAATTGTGTTTGGTGTAGATATTGTCGGAAATTCTGTAATTCAAGATCTTTCAGGTATGCCGCATTTACTTGTTGCAGGATCTACAGGCTCCGGTAAATCTGTAGGACTTAACACAATGCTTGTGAGTTTGTTGTGCCAATTTAAACCTGATCAATTAAAATTGATTTTAATCGATCCTAAAAGATTGGAGTTTGCACCTTATAAAGATATTCCACATTTACTGTTTCCTATAATTACCAATCCAAGACAAGCCAGTCCGGTTTTAAAATGGCTTGTACAAGAGATGGAAATGCGATATGACAAAATGTCTCATTTTGGTGTAAGAAATATTTTTGAATATCAAGATTTGGCAAAAAATGATAATTCGATTGAACAAATGCCGTTTATAGTTTTGATGATTGATGAGCTTGCAGATCTTATGATGGTTGCCGGAAAAGATATAGAAATTCATATTGCACGAATAGCACAAATGGCAAGAGCTGCCGGAATTCATATGGTGATTGCAACTCAACGACCTTCGGTTGATGTTATAACCGGTCTTATAAAAGTAAATTTTCCATCAAGAATTGCATTTAGAGTTTCATCAAAAATAGATTCTCGAACAATTGTTGATTGTTCGGGTGCGGAAAAACTTTTGGGCCGTGGAGATATGCTTTATATGAATTCGGCTTCTTCCGATTTACAAAGAATACATGGTGCATATGTTGGCGTAAAAGAGATTGAAAAATTAACAGCACATCTAAGAGCTCAGGCCGAGCCTGAATATTTGGATCTTAATGAAACTTTACGTGAAATGAGTAAAAGTGAAGTTGAAAATATTGAAGATGAGTTGTATCCGGATGTTTTGGAATTTATCAAAAAGATTGAAGAAATTTCTATTTCCGGATTGCAAAGAAGATACAGAATTGGATTTAATAGATCGGCAAGAATTATAGAAAAGCTTGAATTTGATGGACTTTTGGCTCCGGCTCAAGGTAGTAAGCCTAGAAAAATTTTGAAAGATAATTTGTAAATATAATCTAGGTTTATGAAAAAAATATTTGTATAATAAATTTTAGTAAAAATTAAATAATAAATTATAAAAACAAGAGATATATGATATATAGCTATTCTTTTTTTAAAACAACTTTGCCTGATGCTCAAATAAAAGCATTTGGAATTGATCTTGAAACTTTTTTTAATACAAAAGAAATAAAAAGTTTTTGTATCGACAGCCGTAATATTGAGAATGGACAAATATTTGTAGCATTAAAAGGTGAACGGGTTGATGCACATGATTTTATTGAAAGCATATTGGAAAAAGATGTTTTGGGGATATTAATCAATAAAGAATGGCTGGAAAAATTAGATAAACTGGATCAAAAATTATTAAAAAATAAAATCGTCATAGCTGTAAATGATTCTTTAATTTCTCTTAAATTATTGGCTATTGCATGGCGCAAGCAATTTTCTTATCCGGTAATAGGTGTTACCGGTTCTGTTGGAAAGACTACAACAAAAGAGATGCTTTTTCATATTTTTAATACCGGAAATATTTCTGCCTTTGCATCATTTAAAAATCAAAACACTGCAATTGGATTGAGCTTAAATATTTTAAAAATGCGCAAAGAGCATAAATTTGCAATTTTTGAAATGGGAATAAGTCATATTGGCGAAATGGAAGAGCTCGCAGATATTTTAAGGCCGGATATTGGCGTTATTACATATATTTCTCATGCTCATACAAATGGCTTAGGATCCATTGAAGATATTGCCAAAGAAAAACTAAAAATCTTTAAATTTTTTGAATCAAAAAATGTCGGAATAATTTGTGGTGATAAAGATGTTTTAACTAAAGATTTTTATCCACATTTTCCACTTATAACTTTTGGTAAAAAAACAAAAAATAATATTCATGCAAGACTTATTAAAATTATAGCAGCGCAAGAAGATATTTTTGGGCCTAATAATTTTTTAACTAAATTCGATTTAAAAATATATTCAAAAAAATACAAAGCCGTAATTTTGGGAAATCATGAAGGGCTAATAAATAATGCTCTTGCTGCAACTGCAGTTTGCACGTTTTTACAAATTGATGCAAAAATTATTTTAAAAGCTCTTGCTACATATAAATCTTTTGAAGGTCGATTTGAAACAATAGAACTAAAAGACAAAAAGACTTTTTTAATTAATGATTGTTATAATGCATCACCTGAAAGCATGAAGGCTGCAATAAAAGCCTTTGCTCTAATGCATTGTAAAGGTAAAAAAATTGCGGTAATTGGCGATATGCTTGAATTAGGATCAACGGAAGTTTTTTGGCACAAATTAATTGGTAGATTTTTAATTAAATCGTTAGATATCGATTACCTAATTTTGGTTGGTAAATTAGCTCATCTAATTTCAAAAACCGCTCCTGTTGTAATTAAAACTAAAAAAGTGGAAAATTGGAAGCAGGCAAAAGATTTTTTAAGTGAAATTTTAGATAAAAACGCTGATTCATTGGTATTATTAAAAGCATCACATTCCGTTGGGCTTGAGAATATTGTAAAAGAATTTAAAGTTTAAGATTAAATTAACGGGTAATGACATCATTACCCGTTAATTTATGTTCAAATATAATTAAGAACAAGGCAAACAGTCAGCATTTAATAGATTAAGCTTATTCATTGATATTTTAACGTAGGAAGGAATTCTATCTTTGGCGCCGGGATAGTAAAGGATGTGTCTTATAAATTTGTTATCGCGATTGTAGTATCCATATTTATTCAAGTTTGGATCTGCATGCATGTGACCAAATGCTATTAAATCAATTTTATTTATACTCCCATATTCCAAAGCTTGATCAATTAATAAATTTTGAACTTTAGTGCCTCTTTTATTTGTTAAATTTTCTTTATTATAAACGATATCTGCCCAAATATACGGATTATCATTATCATCTATAAATGTTGTTTCATACAACATTATAATGTCATTTTTGTTTTTTTTATCAAATTTAAAATTTTTATCAATGCATCCATGTGCAAATTGGATAACTTTAGATTTATCATCTGTACCTAAAATAACGAAAGATGTTGTTGGTAATAATTTAAATGCAGCAATTGTATCTTGAAAAGATTTTTTTCTAGAAGTTCTATCAATAGAATTAAACTTAAATAGAAATTCACTTGAGGTGCCATAAGTTGAAGCGGTAAGATCACTTTCATGGTTTCCTCGTAATATTACAACATTATTGAGATTTGTATTAAATAATTTCATTACTAGGTATGAACATTCTATGCTAAATGGCCCTCGATCCAGAATGTCTCCACCGATAATTAGCTTATCTTCTTTTTTTTGTATTTTAAATTTTTTATCTATAATGCCATCTTTTTCTAATTTTCTTAATACGGCGGTTAAATGAAATAAACTTCCATGAATATCCCCTACAAAATAAATATTTGCATTTTTATCCGTATGTACTATTTGACCATAAGCAATGTTTTTTTCATTATTATTACTTATGATATTTTGTTCTTTTATTTTATCCATTTGATAATAAGCGGAAAGTTTTTCTGACAAGTTTTGTTGAAAAATATTTAATTCTTTCTCGAATAGAGGTTTAAAAGATTTTTCGTTCATACGAAATAAATAATTTTCACTAAGTGAAAAGTCATCAAAATAAATAATCAAAGAGTTTCCAATCTTTTTCCAGAAATCTGATTGCATTTCATTTAAAATTTTTTCATCTATTTCTATATTTTCATTAAATACAAATTTAGAAAGTACTAAATCAGTTTCTTCTTTACTTTCTTTTTTACTTTCTTCTTTGTTTTTTTCTTTGGATTTATTTTTTAATGCATTTTCTAAATACTTTAAAATTTCTTCGCGAATTTTTCCTTCAATTATGATATTTTTGCTGGCTGAAAGCATGTATGTTTCATTTAAATTATCAATAAATTGCTTATCTATTGCTGCACCTGCATCTGTTAAAATTGTTACAATGTCATATGCTGTATCAGGATAATTTCGAATAAAGGTTGGGTTGGTTGATAGTTCTAAAGGGGTTTGATTTTCTTTGTTTTTTATATTTATATTTGCCTTATTTTCAGCTAACACCTTAGTGGCGTCTTTAAATCCGTATTTAATCGCTCTAAACAAAGCTGTTTGTTCTTCATTGTCTTTTATTTCTAGATTTGCTTTTTTTTCTATTAATAATTGAATAATATTTGTTAATCCGTTGGATGCAGCATACATTAAGGCGGTCTTTCCTGTTTGATCCTGTGCATCTAAAACGGCGCCACTTTCGGCTAACGCTCTAACTGTTTTTTCATGATTGTTTCTGGAGGCTAGCATTATGGGTGTGATACCGTTACTTAATTTTTCATTTACATCTGCACCATTTTTGATTAATACTTTCAAAGCTTCAGTATTGCCTTTATCTGCAGCATCAAAAAGTTCTTTTGTAAATTTACTTGCCGAACAAATATTACTGATTATGAATAAAAATAATAATATTTTTTTTATATTTTTCACAATAGTCCCTTTTTTATAAAAAATAAATATGTATATATGGTTAAAATATGAAATTTATATATTTTTTCACCTCCTGAATCTCATATTATAAAAATTTTTAATATGTAGAAAAATTTAAAACAACTTTATTGTTGAAGATTTATCTATAAAAAGTCAATAGAATTTTCATTAAAGCTATTTAAAGTTATATTAAAAGCATCACATTCCGTTGGGCTTGAGAATATTGTAAAAGAATTTAAAGCTTAATCACTATTTTTGCTAAAATATTTTCTTTTCTTGTATCAAAAATTAAAAAATACTAAATTAATTTTAGTAATCAGTCGAAAATATAGACGAGAAAAGGAGTTTTCATGTGTGCACAATGCGATAGCAAAAAAAAGAGCGTAAGTGATGTTGATTTTGCATCAAACTTGTCCGGTCTTTTGCACAAAGTTTTGAATTATCATGAAGTTGACGGTTTGCCTCAGATGGTTTTACATGAATTGGGGCACGAAGATCGTTTTAATTTTAATAAAGCAACTTATTTGGTAGACAATCCAGATTTTAATCATTTGTTAGGCGTTGCAGGATATTCTTGTGATGAATGCCATTATCACCAGTCAGACTTGTGGCAGGAACCAAATTTATTTCTAAAAGATATGGAAAGCGCACGATATCATAACGAAGTAAAAAGTTATTTAAACGATAGCCTTAGACGTAAAGATATAAACTTGAATAATTCTAAAGAAGTAAAAGAATTGGGTGCTTTTTTGGGTTTAAAAAAGCCTGAATATTTTTCTTGGAACTCAAAAAATGGAAATCACGGTATTTTATTGTTTGAGCCTCAGGAACAAGAACAGTCATCATGGAGAGTAAGCTTTTTACACAATATTGCAGCGTTATTAAGTTTTTGCGGCATATAATTTTATTATTATTTTTTGATTTTTGATTTTTTTCAAAGTTTTAAGCTTTGTGCATTTTTCCAAAACCCCATATTCTTGGGAATAAAATGCATCTTGAATTGAGAAATCTAAGTTTGATTTTAATATAAAAATTGTTTTATTTTCATGCAAAAGTTCAAATTTATTTTTATTTAATCTTTTTATTTTAATATTTGGATGAAAAATAAAATTCCAACAAACGATTTTATCGGTATTATTTTTTGCAAAATCTTTTATTAATAAGTTATTGTTAATTTTATTAAAAATTAGTGTTCTAAAAAGTTTTATGTGATCGTTTATATAATAATTTTTAATAAAAATTTTATTTTTATATCTTTTGATTATGGCAGTATCTTTTTGTACTTGTTTGTTTAGCTTAAATATATCTTGCTCAGATGTGCTATCTTTTATAAAAAAAGTATTGTGATTGTTAAAGCTTCTTAACTTATTTCTATAAAATTTATTTGACGTATAAACATATGTTCCCGGGTCAATAATTATTGGGATATTATTGTAAGATAGCGTAATAGATAAACTATCGTTATGAAAGTGACCTGTCGGCTGTATTTTTTTGTAAGTGGGGTGTCTGTATGTTATATGAATTTTATTGTTTTTTATAATAGTTAGACCAAAATTTTTATAATGCGAAATTAGCTTGTTTTTATATTTTTTATTGTGTAAAAAATGGAAGTTATGTAAAATTTTGCCACTGTCGTTGTCGCCAATTTGTACAAAATTATTATTAAAATCAGTACAGTCGTTAATAAAATTTATAGATTTATTTAATTTAGTTTTAAATTTATTGGGTAAGCTTAAATTATTCTTTTTACATAAATAATAAAAAAGCAAAAATAACTCTATTGTTAATTTGTGGTAACTTGTAGAGCCTTCATAGCATGTGCCGTCCGGCATGATTTGGGTTTCAAATTCTTCTAAAATTTTTTTTAAAATTTTATTCTGTTCTCTTTTTAAATCGAAAAAAATTAATAAATAAAAATAACCAATTAAGTCTGTAATATAGTGATTATTATTTTTATAAAAAATTTCCCAATTATTTTGTATGTAAATTTTATGTTGATAAAGTGAATTTATTAATTTTAGCCAAAAATTATTGCTTATATTTTCGTTTTTAAAATAATTAAAGGCATAAATTAAATTAATTGCACGAATGGCGACTTCCATAGGATTTAACCAATTAACACCAAGTAAAAACGGGTTGCTTTCGATCCATGATTTTGTGTGCGTGACAAAAACATCCATATATTTTTTATCGTGTGTTTTTTTATATGCAACAGCTAAATCTACAAAGTAATATAATCGTGAAAATTCCCACGGTATTTTAATATCGGGCCCTAAATTATTTATATTATTATTTGTGTATGTTTTAAGCTTAATATCTTGATAAAAGCTATATTTAAAATTACTAAAATCTTGGGACCAATCAAGATTGGACCAGTTTATATTTTTATCAAAACTTAATTTTTTATTAAGTATATAAAAACGATTTTGCGTTGCTTCGTTTGCAATTTTTATCGATTTATCAATAGCAAAATTTAACTTTGGTATAAAGTTTTCATTTTTTAATTTATTCAAAAACGTAATGAATTTTTGATCGTTTTTTTTAAATAAAATAAAAAATTCTTGTTGGTTTATAGCTTTGTTTTTGTATTTTTTATAAAAAATATATTTTTTAAGAATTTGTATCTTATATTTTATAATATTTTTTAGCATGCTTTTTATCATTATTATTGCTAATCAACTTTTTATTAAATACATTTGATTATATTTTATGATTTAATCGTAAGAAGATGATGTGTCATCCTGAACTTGATTCAGGATCCAGTCTTCATATTCTTTATCTTTTTCAAATATAGTGTAAAACAAATCATGCCAAGCAGAATTGAATTTTTCAATTAATTTTATTTTCCAATTTCGATGCCAACCTTTTAACTGCTTTTCTCTGGCAATTGCATCTTCAATGTAGTCAAATTGTTCTATATATACCAATAAATTTAAATTATGTTTTTTCGTAAAGCTATCTGCAATTTTAAGCTTATGCTCTGTTATTCGACGTTTTAAATTATTGGTTACGCCTATATATAGTGTTCCATATGGTTTATTTGTAAGCATGTAAATAAAGTAATTATTCATGGTATTTTAATTTAATGGAATTAATATAAAATGCAATGAAGACTGGATCCTGAATCAAGTTCAGGATGACACTCGCGCTGCGCTAAGCATAACCTACAAATTAGTTAGCTTTAATATCTCATTAAGTTCTCGACATTTGGTTATTGCTCGTAATAACACGCTTGACGTATATGCTGGAATATAAAAAACATGCATTTAACCTATAAATTTTTAAGCCCCGGCAATTCTTGAGCATCAACATCTTTTGCCAAATAATCAAGCGTGGCGCCGCCACCTGTTGATAAAAAATTAAACTTATCTTGCAAATTAAATAGATTTATTGCTGCAATGCAATCGCCGCCGCCGGCAATTTTATAACTATCGGAGTTTGCAATTGTATTTAATATTTCTTTTGACCCTGTAGAACTTTCCGGTTGCATATAAATTCCCATAGTGCCGTTTATAAAAATAGTTTTAGCTTTTATTATTTCGTCTGAAAATAATTTTATACTATCAGGGCCTATATCAATGGCACTTTCATTTTCTTGAAAATTTTTTGTATTTTGAATTCCAAAAATCGTTACATGATCAATCGGTAACAATATTTTAATATCTTTTTCTTTTGCTTTTTCTAAAAATTTTTTTGCAAAATCGATTTTTGTATTATCTACAATGGATTGACCCATATTAAAGCCTTGAGAAGCTAAAAAAGTATATGAAATAGCTCCACCAATTATTATTGAATTCGGTTTTGTTTTTTCATCTTTATCTAAAAAATATTCCAATAAAGGTATTTTTGTTTCAAGTTTATTTCCACCTAAAATTACTAAAAATGGCTTTTCAGGATTATATTTAATTTTGTTTAATTCTTTTATCTCTTTATCGATTAAAAATCCAAAACCTCTATCTTTGGGCGAAAATTTTAAAATCAGTTCATTTATTGAACAATCATCTCGGTGAATTAACGCGAATGCATCATTTATATAAATATCTGCAAGCTTTTTTAAAATTTGGGCAAAATTTTCTCGCTCAAGACTGTTTCCTTTTTCTCCATGATAAAAACGTAAGTTTTCAAGTAACAAAATTTTGCTGAAATTTTCATGACTAAAATTTTCGGCTTTTATAAGATCAATTTTATATTTTATCTCATAACCATTTTCTTCAAACCAAGGAATTAATATTTTAGTTGAAAGTGTTTCATCATAAAAATTAGTGTGCTCTTTGGGGTCAGGTCTTCCTATGTGTGTTGCCAAAATTACTTTGCCTCCGTTTTCTTGTATATAATTTATTGTTGGCAAGATCTGTTTTAATTTATAGTTTTCAATAATTTTACCATCTTGAGAAATTGGTATGTTTAAGTCGGCTCTTAAAAAAACTCGTTTATTTTTTAAATCCATATTTTTTATAAAATTCATAAAACTACTCCTGTCTTAAAACCTGGGCAATATTTATATTTTTAGTTCTTTTGGCAGGAATCCAAGTAGATAAAAAACCTAAAAACATGGTGGCAATAAATACCACAATAAAAATTTCAACATCCATTCGTGCCGGTAAATACGATACATAATAAACATCCGGAAGCTCTATGAACGGATAACGTTCAAGAATAAAACCGGCAATAAAAGCTAATAACAACCCTGTAAATGAAGCCCAAAAACTTATTTTGAGCCCAATATTTAAAAAAATGGCTCTAATATTGTTATCCGGAAATCCCATTGATTTGAGTATTGCAACATCATGTCTTTTTTGTTGTATGTACATGAAAAGTAACGATATCATTGTCATGCATGCGACTAGAGTTATGAGTGCCAATATGAAAAACATCACATATTTTTCCAATCGTAAAGATGCAACTAATGCGGGGTAAAGTTCTTTCCAACTTGTTACCGTTAAATTGGTTAACTCTGTTTGTATTTTGTGTAAAATTATTTTTTCATAATCTTTTTTAATAAATATATTTATTAGTTTTTGAAAAATATTCAACTTTGGATCGTTAAATTTTAGATTTATTTGATCTGCGGCATTTGAATTTTCTTTAAACAAATCATGTAATAAATTTAATGTGCAAAATGCGAAATTATTGTCATATTCTTCAAGCCCAATATTAAAAATTCCTGAAATTATTAAAGTTTTTTTCTTTAATGCAATTTTATTTTTGCCACCTTGTCTTGGAATTAAAATATCAAGACTGTCTCCAATTGCTAAATTAAAAGATTGGGCCATTTTTTGGCCTATTATTATTTTATTTTCTGTTATTAATTCTGATAAATTTGCTTTTGGACCAGATAATATTTTCTGATTTATATTACTTACATTTATTTGAGTATCGGGATTTATGCCTTTTATAAATAGTATTGTCTGAGAATTATTTTTATCTATTAAAACTTGCCGTGTACTGCTTGGACTTATTGCATTTATTTGGTTATCAAATTTATCTTTTAAAAATTTTTCTATAGAAATATAATCAATTTGTTTTCCGTATGAATATATAATTGCTTGAGAATTGATTCCCTGCATTTTTTCATGAGTTACTTTTTCAAAACCGTTCATTATTATTAATGTAAGCATTAGAGCAAATGTGCCAATTGAAATTCCCAAAAAACAGATTTTCATCATTAACGAAATATTTCTATCTTTGTTTTTAAATTTTATATACTTTGTTGCAATAAAAGAGCTTAATTCATTCATTTTTTTCCTTCTTTTTTTATTTTTTAATTTTAGTTAAATTACAAACTATAGTATAATACTTAAGTTCTTATTATTGAAATTTGTGAAAAATTAAAACTAAAAAGAGTTGGGAGTTGCTAATGTTTAAAAAAAATAATCTTTTAATTTTGATATTTACCATTTTTTTATTTCCATCCTGTTATAAGCATTATAAAGTTTCAAATATCGAATTTCACCAAGGCCAAAATCATCCTGATGAAAGAGTTGCCTTAAATAAAAACCTTAAAAAAGTCGCAATATATGATGAGTATGAAACTAAAGCAATTTTTGATTTGTTATACTTTTCCGATTCAGTAAGAGAGGCATATATTAATAAACATGTGGAAAAGAAAGGTTATGATCAAGAGACAAAAAATTCTTTGATAGCAAAAGAATTGGAACAGAATAAATATTGGACTACTTTTTATATTTTAACAGATTTAAGAGATAGAAAACGTAATTCTTTGAACGAAAAAAATGCAACATGGTCGGTATTTTTAAAGCTTAATAATGGATCAACGGTTCAGCCTATAAGTATTAAAGAGATTGATTTGGAACCTGAAATTCAATATCTTTTCGGCCCAAGGTTTACTCCATTTCAAAGATATTTTGAAGTAAAATTTCCGGCAAAAGATTTAAACGGTAATTTATATATAAGTGAAAAAACCACATTTGAAGTTGCACTAAGTTCTGCATATAAAACAAGCTTTGTTAAATTTAATGATCAAACAACAAAAGATTTGTATAGACCATATTCAAAAAAGAGAAAGATTTTAAAAAATGAAGATTTCTATTGGATCTGACCATAGAGGCGTAGAGCTTAAGAGTAAAATTATTTCAAATTTTTTAAATATAGAATGGGTAGATGTTGGTGCTTATGACCTTACTAAGACAGACTACCCGATCTATGCTAAAAAAGTAGCACAAAATATTCTTGATAATAATTCTGAATTAGGAATTTTGATTTGTGGTTCCGGAGTGGGTATGTCAATTGCCGCAAATAGATATAAACACATATATGCAGCTTTATGTTGGAATCCTGAAGTTGCAGCTGCCGCCAGATGTGATGATATGGCAAATATACTGGCTCTTCCGGCTGATTATATATCGCTTGATCTTGCTTTTGAAATTGTAAATGCTTGGTTGAAAGCAGAGTTTAAGGGCGGGCGATACCAGACTCGGCTGGATATGACGAATTTATAGATGAATTAAGCGCTATAATCACCTGTTTGACGAAGTTTCAATAATCCATTATTATTTATAGACTTTTATAAAAATTTATTTATTTAGGATTGTATGGAAAAGTTTCGTAACTATTTTAAAATTATTATTTCAACCGGTTTGGCTATGTTTTCAATGTTTTTTGGTGCCGGCAATGTGGTATTCCCTTTGGATCTTGGACGTTTTGCAGGAAATATGAATTTTTATGCAATACTTGGATTATTGATTACAGCGGTTTTAGTACCATTTATTGGGCTTTTGGCTATGTTTTTATTTTCGGGCGACTATTCAAGCTTTTTTAATAGAATAGGTAAAATTCCCGGATTAATTTTGTCTGCATTTTTGCTTGCTTTAATTGGACCTTTTATGGCAATGCCAAGATGTGTTACACTTTCTTTTTCTACTTTGCAAAGTTATATTCCCGGAGTTTCTTTATTTTATTTTTCACTTGTATTTTGTGCTGTTTTATTTGTTTTTGCATTTAAAAGAGCAAGAATTTTAGATTTATTGGGAACAATTTTAAGCCCATTACTATTAATTTCTTTAATTATATTGATAGTTAAGGGAATTTTTTTTACACATCCGGTAGCAAGAGTTATTGATTTTTCAAAAACTCAAATTTTCATGTATGGGTTAACCGAAGGTTATTATACCATGGATCTTTTGGGTGCTTTTTTCTTTTCAGTTGTTATACTTTTGGGGTTGAAAAAATCTTTTGGATCCGGATTTTCGTTTAAAGATAAAATAGGTAAAAGAAAATTTTATTTGGTAACTATAATTTCAAGCATAATCGGTGCAGGGCTTTTGGCATTGGTTTATATTGGTTTTAGTTATGTAGCTTCATTTTATTCATTAGAGCTATTAAATATAGAAAAAGATAAGGTTTTAAGTGTTCTTTCTTCTGTTGTTTTGGGCTCGGCAGGTGGAATTGTTGCAAATATGGCTGTAATTTTAGCCTGTTTGACGACGGCACTTACTTTGGCTGTAGTTTTTGCAGAATTTATTCAAAACGCACTGTTTAAGAATAAATTAAATTATAAATCAAGTTTGCTTATAACTCTTATTTTGACTTTTGCTATGTCAAATCTTGGGTTTATGGGAATTATTAAATTCAGTACTCCAATTTTATTGATAATTTATCCGGTGTTAATTGTTTTAACTTTGGTTAATTTAGCAAATAAGTTATTTGGCTTTAAGTATGTAAAAATTCCTGTAGCAATTTCTCTTATTACTTCAATTGTTTGGTATTTTGTTAAATAGATTCAAATTAATTTATTTATAATTTTTATTATTTGTTCTAAAATATAATTATAATAAAGTTATTTATTTGGGCTTAAACCCTAAAACTAGGAATATTATGAGTACAGAAAATAATAAAAAAAATCCGTTTCAAGATACATTAAATTTACCAAAAACAGATTTTTCCATTCGTGCAAACGCTGTAGAAAAAGAGAGTGAAATATTAAAAAATTGGGAAAATAAAAAATTATCTGTCACTTCTTTTACTCATAATATCGGTAAAGAAAAATTTATACTTCATGATGGTCCGCCATATGCAAACGGCAATATTCATTTGGGCCATGTTTTAAATAAAACACTCAAAGATATTTCTGCCAAATACAAAAGAATGATAGGTTTTCATGTGCCTGTAACTCCTGGATGGGATTGTCACGGATTGCCTATAGAATTAAAAGTAACCAAAGAAAAAGAAAAAGAGCTAAATTCAATAACTGATCAAAATGAAAAGCGTCTAGCTTTAAAAAAATACAGTCGTGAATATGTAAATAAATGGATTAATACACAACGTGAAGAGTTTAAAAATTTAGGCGTTTTGATGAATTGGGATAATCCATATATAACAATGAGTCCGGAGTATGAAAGCTCGATTTTAAAAGCGTTTTCAAAATTTGTAGAGGGTGGATTTATTGAGCGAAAAAATAAAACCGTGCCATGGTGTGCGTCATGTAAAACAGTTCTTGCAACCGCTGAAATAGAATATAAAGATAGAAAAGATCCATCTATATATGTTTTATTTGAACTTGATAAAAGTAGTGTTTCAAAATTATTTTCTAAGTATATAGATAAGCAAGTTAATTTTTTAATTTGGACAACAACGCCTTGGACATTACCATTAAATAGAGCAGTAGTTTTAAATAGTAATGCAAAATATAGCTTATTGGATATAAACGATAATAAAGCAATAATAGTAGCAAGTGATTTGGCCGATAAATTATGTAAACAACTCGAGATAGAAAAAATAGTTTTACAAGAATTTGAATCTCAAATATTAAAAAATAGTTTAGCAATTCACCCATTTATAGATAATTTACAAGTACCGGTAATTCTTGATAATTCAGTATTGTTAAACGAGGGTACGGCTTGCGTTCACAGCGCTCCCGGTTGCGGTCCTGAAGATTACGCTTTAGGTGTAAAAAATAATTTGGAAATCTATTCGCCATTATCGATTGATGGTAAATATACAGCTGAAATTAAGCCAAAAGAGTTGGTCGATATGCCTATATCTGATGGACAAATTTGGGTTCTTAGAAAATTACAAGAAGTAGGGCGCTTACTTTATAAGACAAATGTTACACACTCATACCCGCATTGTTGGCGTTGTCATAATGGTCTTATGTTTAGAGCTACGGAACAGTGGTTTTGTAATTTACAAAAAAATAATTTAATTGAAAAAACTTTAAGCGAAATTGAAAAAATAAAATTTTATCCAGATTGGGGAAAAAATAGGTTACATGCATTTGTTTCCAATAGAACGGAATGGTGTATCTCAAGACAAAGAACTTGGGGTGTTCCAATAACGGCAATAATTTGTGCCGATTGCGGTCACGCTTATTTGGATAAAAATTTTATAGATTCGATTGCAAATTTTGTTTCAAAAGAGGGGATAGAGTTTTGGGATAGAGTAACTATTAAAGAGCTTGTAGATCTTAAAATTTTATCAAAAACTTTCTCATGTGCATCTTGTCATAATAACGATCCGGATAAATTTAGAAAAGAGACAGATATTTTGGATGTTTGGTTTGATTCAGGAGTTTCAAGCTATGCAGTATTACAGCAAAATTTAAAAGATTTGGCATTTCCTGCAGATTTATACTTGGAAGGGTCGGATCAACATAGAGGATGGTTTCAGAGTTCTCTTTTAAGCTCAATGGTTTTAAATGATAAATCTCAGACTAAAATTATTGTTACGCACGGATTTACGGTGGACGAAAAAGGCTATAAAATGTCCAAATCTCTTGGTAATGTTATAGCTCCGGATGAAATTATTAAAAAATACAGCCGTGATATTTTACGTCTTTTTGTAGCATCGGTTGATTATCAAAATGATATCGTTGTATCCGATAATGCCTTAAATAATGTTATGCAGGCATATAAAAAAATAAGAAATACATGCAGATTTATGCTTTCAAATCTTTACGATTTCGATATCAAAAAAGATGCAGTTGCATATGAAAATTTATTACTTGTTGACCAATATATTCTAAATAAACTTTATGATTTAAATGAAAAAATTTTAGAATCTTACGAAAATTATAATTTTGCATCAGTATTTCACTTATTAAACAGTTTTTGTGCAAATGATTTAAGTGCTTTATATCTCGATATTTCAAAAGATAGACTTTACACAGAGTCTGCAAATGGACTTTTGCGCAGATCTGCACAAACTGCTATTTATATAATTCTTGATACGATTACGCATCTTATGGCGCCAATATTATCGTTTTTGGCTGAAGAAGTTTCTGATTTTTACATGGTTGATAAAAAAGAGAGTATACATCTTTGCAGTATTAAAGAATTAATTGATATCTGGGATAAATTAAAAAACAAGAATAAATTGGCGTTTGAATCAGCGTTACAATCTAAAAATGTTAATGAAAATTTGGGTTCTTTGACATATAAAAGCTCTATGATTGGGGCATTTAATGCGCTTGAAAGTTTACGTGAAGTTGTTTTAAAGGCAATTGAAGAAAAACGTAAGTTGGATATTGTAAAGCACTCTTTAGAAGCCAAAGTTACTGTTTATTTTGACAAAAATAGTAAAGAATTTGAACTAATTAAATTTTTAGAAAATAATCTAGATGAAAGCGAAAATTTAAATAAATTCTTAAAAGATTGGCTTATAGTTTCGCAATTGGAGTTTGCTACTACGAATAATGGACTTGATGCCACCGAATTGCCTTGGGTTTTTGTGCGTATTGAACATGCTGTTGGCGATAAATGTCCAAGATGTTGGCAGTGGGAAGCGACCGATCATGCTGAAAAGCTTTGTAAGAGATGTGCTTTGGTGCTTAAAAAGTAGGTTTTCCCAAAATAATAAATATTTATTGATTTTCTAATAGAAATTATTCTATACTCTAATTGTAAGTTAAATAGATATAATTTTATTGGCTTTTTTAATTTAAAAGGGGGATTTTATGAAAAAGCTTATATTGTCAATTTTGGGTTCGTTATTCTTTTTGTCTGTACAACCGTTAGGCATTTTGGGTCAAGATCCGGCAGTGTTGATGAAATATATTGGTTACATTGGTGCTATAGATAAAGCATTAAAGGGTGAGCCTGCAGGTTTTTCAGATCTTATAAAAATGGCTACAGTTGAAATTCAAAACTTAGATTTTTCTAAAATTACCATGAGTCAGGTTGAGGTAATTAAGAATTTTATTAAAGATGGTTTGGCAAGTAAAGATTATGGTATTTCATCTCAAATGAAAGAATTTGTTGATTCATTTATCGCTAAGTTAAAAGACAGTGCTTCTCAAAACCCTGTACTTATAAACGGCTTGATTCAACAAATTAGTACTTTGGTTGGTTCAACAAGACCTGTTCAACTTAATATGTAAAATATAAAAGTAAAATTTGATATTTTACAGGCGAATATTAAAAATATTCGCCTGTTTTTGTTGGTTCTTACTTAATTATTAAATTTTTTTGCAAAATTAAATACTTAAATTATCTAGTTCACGCTAATTAAAAAAATTCGAGTAGCGTTGCGAATGCAATGCGATATTATGGTAGCCCAATGCGTGTGCTTTGGGCGATAGTAAATAAAGACCAGATCCCCGATACAACATTTGCGTTACTTAATTATTCGCGTTTTGTTATCGCAGATATCATTTCAAGAAACTTTTTCTTTGTTGCAAATTCTGAAGTTATTCCCTCAAATTTATTTATTAAATTACTTTTTTGATCATCAGTTAAATCTTTTGAGGCACTTGCTTCTTCTGGCTCGGGGATAAAATTTTTTATATTTTCAATTAAATATTCTTTTGTATTTTCATTTTCTATTT
>JAHIKO010000031.1 GCA_018897535.1 Candidatus Dependentiae bacterium | reverse complement strand
TTGGCTAATTTTTTTATGATAAAAAATCGTGAAGAATTTTTTGAAAGACTAAATGATTTGTCTGATGGCAAAATGGACGATTGGCTGGAAGAATATTATTTAAATTTAAATGCTATTGATACATATGAATTTAACTGCAAAGAAGATTTTTCTTGTGTAAATAACGATGAATATGAATATGATAAAAATTCATATGATTTGTAAACGACAGCAAAGAAGATTTATCTGAACTAGAGCCTTATGATATTCCAATTAAACATGAAAAAGCCTGCGGTTGTGCAATATTTTAAAAGTTTTAACTAAATCTCAATTTAATAAAAATAATCTCGAAATTTATATAAAAAAATTAAAGCACCCTTCCAATGCTAATTCTGCACATATATCTATAAATAAAATATTTACAAAAAAAATCTTATATATATATTTTAAACCTTAATCTTTTCAAAATACATAACTAAAAAAATATTTATTTTGTTAATTAAAAAGCCAACACACGCAATAATTTTATGAAGGATTTTATGAACAATATTAAAAAAATTATTATAGTCACAGCAACCACCGCAAATTTCGTTTTTTCATGTTTTGCCGGCGAACTTGAACAAAAGCTAATGAACGCCATAATAGAAAAGGATTCAAAAACGGTTAAGTCTTTAATCGATGAGAATGATCTTGATTTAAATACAAAGTATAATTTTTATAATAAACCAGATTATAAACAAACAATTTTAATGGAAGCAGTAAAAATAAATTGTATAGAAATTGTTGGATTATTGATTGATATGGCCAAACAAATAAATGAACAAAATCCAGGTTTTTTGGAAACTTTTTTAAATGCAGAAGATAATGATGGCTGGACAGCTTTTCATTATGCTGCTTTTTTAGGAAGTTTTAAAATCACTGAATTATTGATTGACACGGCCAAACAAATAAATAAACAAAATCCAAAGTTTTTGGAAACTTTTTTAAATGTAAAAGATAAGAACGGCTCGACAGCTTTACATTGTGCTACCATTGGAAGATGTATCGAAATCTCTAAATTATTGATTGAAGCGGCCAAACAAATAAATGAACAAAATCCAGGTTTTTTGAAAACTTTTTTAGATGCAAAAGATATTAATGGCACGACAGCTTTAGATCTTGCAATCGAGCAAGCAATTAATGGAGAACGTTATTATTATCATGATTTTTTTAAATTAATAGAAAAAGCCTTTATGTCTTTGAAACAAGTCAATTCCAGATTTGGAGAAGACGATTTTGATTTTGGCGAAGGCGATTGTGATTGTGGCGATTAAGAGCAATTATTATTAAAACATAGAGTTATATGTAATAAAAAATATCCACAATAACAAATTCTAAAAACTAAAGGAGTATGAAAATTTTAAATAATATATAAAACATCAATAATACTTTAAAAATTATAAATAAATTTTAAAAACTTTTTTATGAAGGATTTTATGAACAGTATTAAAAAAATTATTATAGTAACAGCAACCACCGCAAATTTCGTTTTTTCATGTTTTGCCGGCGAAATTGAACAAAAGCTAATGACCGCCATAATAGAAAAGGATTCAAAAACGGTTAAGTCTTTAATCGATGAGAATGATCTTGATTTAAATAAAAAGTATAAATTTGATAATGAACCAGATTATGAACAAACAATTTTAATAGCAGCAGTATGGAGAAATGGTAAAAAAATTGTTGAATTATTGATTAACAAAGCAATACAAATAAATGAACAAAATCCAGGTTTTTTGGAAACTTTTTTAAATACAAAAGATAAGAATGGCAATACGGTTTTATATATTACAGCCAAAAAATTTGGTAACTATGGGGATATTGCTAAATTATTGATTGACACGGCCATACAAATAAATGAACAAAATCCAGATTTTTTAGAAACTTTTCTAAATGCAAAAAACAATGTGAACGGCTGGACAGCTTTACATTGTGCTGCCTTTGGAGGAAGCATCGAAGTCACTGAATTATTGATTGACACAGCCATACAAATAAATGAACAAAATCCCAAATTTCTAGAATTTTTTTTAAATGCAAAAGATAATGGTGGCAAGACAGCTTTAAATCTTGCAACCAGTCAAGCAATTAATGGAAAAAGTGGTTATTATTATCAAGTTGTTGAATTATTAAAAGAAGCCAATAAGTATTTGGAGGAACAAGCCAATTCCACAAAAGAAGACGGTTGGAATGAAGAATATGTGAATGAATTATTTCTTAATGACGGTTTTGGTTTTGACGGCGAACTTGAACAAAAGCTAATGAACGCCATAATAGAAAAGGATTCAAAAACGGTTAAGTCTTTAATCGATAAGAATAATCTTGATTTAAATAAAAAGTACAAATTTGATAATAAACAAGATTATGAACAAACAATTTTAATGGCAGCAGTATGCGGAAATGATATAAAAATTGTTGAATTATTGATTAACAAAGCAATACAAATAAATAAAGAAAATTCAGGTTTTTTGGAAACTTTTTTAAATGCAGAAGATAATTATGGCTGGACAGTTTTAAATTATGCTGCTTTTGATGGGAATATTGAAATCACTGAATTATTAATTGCCACGGCCAAACAAATAAATGAACAAAATCCAAAGTTTTTGGAAACTTTTTTAAATGGAAAAGATAATGGTGGCTGGACAGTTTTTGATATGGCACTCAAGCAAGCAATTAATGGAGAAGATTCTTGTAAATTTTTTAAATTATTGGAACAAGTCAATTTCAGATTTGAAGACGATTTTGATGGTTTTGACCGAGGCGATTGTGATTGTTGTGATTATGGCGATTAAAGCATAGAGTTATGGCTGGTTTATTTAAAATAAATCAGCCATACAAATATTTTTAGTTCTCAAAAAAATTATATCTAAATTAATCTGCATTTGCACGTGAATATATAAAGTGATTTAATCGCCTGAAGTGATTTTCTGCATAAATATCCTGCTTTATAACTTTAGATTCAAAATTAATTTTATATTTTAAAATTAATTTTTTAGGATTTTCTATTTCAACATATTTAATTGTATACAATCCGGGCTTTAACCATAATTCAACATCATCAAAATCATTAATTTTAACAATATAAATTTTTCCAACTAAATTTAATTTTTCATTTGGTTGTACAATAAAATCTCTAAAATATTCACCAACTAAAATATGTATATTCAAAGCAACATCTTCAGAGTTATTTTGAATCGACGTGATCTCAAAATTTTCATTGGAAACACAAAACCATTTGTGCAAATTTTCTTCTGAGTCAGAAGAATCTTGTGCATATAATACACCATCTTTATTAATATCATCTTTAGATCTTAATAAAAGCATAAAAGTTGCTCGATCATAATCAAAAGATATTTCCAATACATCACCATCGAATGCATAAAAACTGTCTTTAGAAAATTGCAGGGTTAAATTTTTACTTTTACAAATTTCTAAAGCTGAAAATTCAAGCTCAAATTTATTATTTTCATTTGATTCTATTTCATTAGATGTATTAAATGGAACTTTTATGCAATTTACCGATTCTTTATTATCACAATCTTGATAAAAAACTAAAAAATCAAACCCTGAACTATTTTTAATTTCTATATTTGAATAAATATAAAAATTGCTACAAATAAGAAATATCAAACTTATAGCAATTTTTATTCTTATAAAACACATATTCCCCCCTTATTAAAACCCTATTTTTTAACTCCCATAAAAACTAATTTTCTATCTTTTTTATTTAATTTATAACTATTTTCATGCAAAATATATTCAACAGCTTTTGGATATGCAATCCAATCAAAGCTTGCCCAATAAATAAGTTTTGAATTTTTATAATAACAACTGGCTTTAAACATTCTTATAAGTTCAACTTCATGCAAAGCAGCTTTTGTAACGAAATAATCAATATCATGCTCGGTTTTACGTAAAAACGTTCTCCAATCAAGATCTATTATTTCAACATCTGATAAATTAAGTTTTTTGACTATAAAATCTAAAAACTTTTGTTTCTTTTGATTAACTTCTATCAAATAAACTTTTAGATTTGGATATGCGATTTTTAAAGGTATTGAAGGAAATCCGGCCCCAGGTCCGATATCGGCAATAGAATTAACTTTATTAAGATCCATAAAATTCTTTAAGATCAAAGAATCTCGAAAATGTTGGTTTACAATTCCAGCCGTATCTGTAATTGCAGTAAGATTAAACTTTTCATTCCATTCTTTAAGTAATTTTTCATACTCTTGAAACTGTTCAACCTGTTCAGTTGAAAGACTGTCTTGCCTGGCAAAATTGCTAAAAATAATCTCACTTGGTTTTTCTTTTGTATTTTTCATTATAAGTGCCTTTTTTTAAAATCCTGGATTTAAAGTTCTTGCTTTTGCTACATTATATTAAACGAATAAGAGTTTAAAGTTAAAGAATTTAATAAAAAATTCAAAGGGGGGGACGAAATGAAGAAGTTTTTTTTACTATTTTTAATAATTGGTATAAATACAATTAACCCAAGCCCAAGGCTTATTTTTTACCTAGATCCGGCACCAAGTCAAACTTTTGACCGGTTTAGTGAAGAAAAATTCAATCAATTAAGCGAAAAAACACCTTCGCAAATCAATAAAAAGCTTCTTGAGGGTGAATTTTTTAAAAATCGCACGCAAATAATAGGTGGTTTTTTGGCAATTTATAGCGGTTATATAGATTTTTCAAATATCGACGGTCAAATATTTTTCCCATTAAAGCATACTGAGCAAAAACTATATCTGGTAATAACGCCTAAAATTAATTTAATAAATGTTAAAGGCAACACTTTTTCACATCAAGAAGTCTTTGCGCAAGAAAAAGAAAATACAAAAATATATTTATTTGAAAAAAAGCAGGATGAAAGTAAACAATATTATTGGCAGGTTACAAATGCACAAATACCTGAAAACAACATAATTAACCCTTTATCTGTGGTTCTTTTAACCAAAGCAAAAAATATTTACGTTACTCTTGGAGATTTTAGAACAAATGATAATGCTCAAATGATTTTGCCAAGAAATATTTATGCCATAAATGATGATGAAAAGAATAATTTAATATTAAATTTCATGAGCATGAAAAGATATTTTGAACCAACACAAGCTGAAGAAAAGAGTGTTAGTAATATTGTAACGGAAAGATTAATACAAAATAATTAACACAAACACTGAATAAACATCTAAATTCAAATTAAAAATAAAGCCTAAATTTGTTAGTGTGTCATCCCGGCCACCGATCCAGCCTTCGCGTAAAGCTACGGCGGACAGGCCCGGGATCCAGTCTTTTGCTATTTATAAAACAAATATTTACCAATCGCCCAAAGCAGACGCATTGGGCTACCATAATATCGCATTGCATTCGCAAAGCTTTCTTGAATTTTTATAATATTGTTGTTTAATATTAAAACCTACATTTATGTAGACAAAACTTTATTAGTGAATAGGAGAAATTCATGAATATTTTAAAAAAATTTTTATTTCTAATATCTTTTATATTTATCTTAAACAAATCTTACACAATCCCATTATTTGATGCATATCCAAATTTAAAAAATAAAATAGCACATATTAATTTAGGCGAATATCCAAGCCCAATAATAAAAATTGATACAAAAAAACACGTTTTTCAAAAAGATATAAATACACCTGACTATTGGAAAAACTTTTCAGACAGATTTAAGCCAAGTTTAAATTGTAAAAGCTTATATTACAAAGATGACGGTTATAAGCACAGCAAAAATATTCCAACAGGTAATAAAATGCGAAAGCTTGAATTTCTATTGGCGGATGCAATATCTAAAGGCTACAAAACAGTTTGCACGCTTGGGGGCGCCGGATCAAATCATGCACTTGAAACAGCCGTTTGTGCAAAATTGCTTGGATTAAATTCTGTATTAATACTTAACGATCAAAGAATTACAAGCATTGTTATAAGAAATTTATCTTTAATGACAAAAGTTGCCACGCAGATTTTTTATGCAGATAAAAGTTTGAACACAAATGAAAAATTAGAAAATTATGGTTTAAATTTTTGCAAAAAAAATAATTACTATTTTATACCTGTTGGTGGTTCAAATGAACTCGGCACAATTGGTTTTGTAAACGCTGCATTTGAGCTTAAAAAGCAATTGGTTGATCTAAATATTCCGGATCCGGATATTATTTATGTAACACTTGGAAGTTGTGGAACTGCTGCCGGATTAATTATTGGAGCTGCCGCTGCAGGATTAAAAAGTAAAATTGTCGCAGTAAGAATAAGTAGTACACCTGAAGAAAAAGTAAAAGATCTTGCGAATTTAATAAATAAAACTGTTATATATCTAAATTATTTGGATAATAATTTTCCAAATAATTTTGCAACGCTTTCAGGAACACAAATTAAATATCCCGGAGTTGATGTCGAAATTAATCACAATTTTGTAGGTGCCGGATATGCTGACATAACAAGTCAAGCAGCAAATTCTGTAATATTATTTTATAATCTGGCCAACCAAATTTTTGAGGGAACATACACAGGAAAAACTTTAGCTGCATTAATATCTGACGCAGAAAGAAATTTATTAAAAGATAAAAATATTTTATTCTGGAATACTTTTAGTCATGGTTACACTACTTACCTTTACGCTAACCAATCTTCTAGTTTAGATCCGAAATACTTAACGCCTAAAATTTTCGACGATGTATTTAATCATAAGATGTTTTATAAGCAAGTCGATTATGAAAAACTGCCAAGTGAATTACTTTCTTATTTGCCTCCAAAGATACAAGACCACGAAGTGGATATGATTAAAAATTTGGACCCATATATGGATTTTTACTAAACTACAGTACTAATCTTTTTAACAATATTAGTCGTTGATAAACCAACTTGATATTCAATAATTGCAACTTGTCCACCGCTCTTTTTAACAAAATCTGCACCGGCAACATTTTCTGCTTTATAATCGCCACCTTTTACCAAAACATCAGGTGAAAGATATTCAATAAGTTCTTTGGGTGTATCCTGCTCAAATGAAACAACAAAATCGACAATACCCAATGAAGACATAACATGCATGCGTTCATATAAACTATTAATTGGCCTACTCTGCCCTTTGTATCTTTTTACAGATTCATCGGTATTAATTGCAACAACTAAAATATCGCCCAACTTTTTTGCTTCGTTTAATAAATAAATATGACCGGAATGCAAAAGATCAAAACATCCGTTTGTAAAAACAATTTTTTTATTTTGAGCCTTAATCCAATCAAGTTCAATTTTTAAATTGGTCCAATTTTCATAAATTTTTTCAGATGAATAAATATTCTTATCCAAAAGTTCTTCCAAACTTACTGCATAAGTTTTTAAATGCGATACAGCGACGCCTGCAGCAGTATTTGCAATTTGCAAGCATTTTTGCATATCAAAGCCAACAGAAAGGCCAAGTGCCAAAAATGCCAAAACGGTATCACCGGCACCGGTAAGATCATAAACCTCTTTTTTTAGCGCCGAAACAAAAATATCTTCATCTTTTGATACAAAATGAATCCCTTTTTCGCCTAACGTAATAATCAGACCGTCAATAGATAATTTTTCACACAAAATTTTTGCATTATTAGATATTGAATTATTTTTATCCAAGCCATAAACATCCAGCATTAGCAAAAATTCTTTATAATTGGGTTTTATATAATTAACGCCAATATATTTTTCAAAATTTTTGCCTTTAGGATCAACTATTATTTTACAATTTCTGGATTTTGCAATTACTGAAACAAACCTAACCAACTCACTTGAAATTACACCCTTTGCATAATCAGAAATCAATATTATAGAATCTTTAACAATCAAATTATTAATTTTTTCTGTAATCAATAATAACTCTTTGTCTGTTAAATTATGCTCAGACTCGTTATCAATTCTTAAAAGTTGATGCCCACCACATAAAGCTCTTTTTTTACATGTGGTAATTCTCTGTTCGCTTTTTATTAAATTTGATGAAGATATTCCATTTTCAGATAGCATAGATGCTAACTTTTGACCCGCAAAGTCCATATCGTTTATAATGCCAACAATATTTACATTACAGCCTATATTTTTACAATTTAAAGCAACGTTTGCAGCACCACCAAGGCACCATTCCATTTTTTCTTCTTTTAAAACCGGCACCGGTGCTTCAGGAGATATTCTGGAAACAGTTCCAAAGATATACTCATCAAGCATTACGTCACCAATGATTAAAATATTTTTACTTGAACTATTTTGTATAATTTTTATCAAATTTTTCATAATAAATCTTAATTTTTCAAACCCATAAACAGATAAAAACTGACTTGAGTTTGCCTTTAAAACAAAATGTGTCAACCTAAAAATAGTAATCTTGAAAATTTGTGTATTTAACAAATATACTTTAAAAATATTCGACCAAAATTAAGGGAGTATTTTATGAAATTACAAGTATCATTTGATTTACAAGACATAGACAAGGCAATTTTAATAGCAAAAAACATAGAAAAATATGTAGATATATTTGAAATTGGATCAACTTTAATAGTAAAATACGGCTTAGAAGCTGTAAAAAAATTTAAAAAAAATTTTCCGGACAAAGAAATTTATGCTGATGTAAAATTAGTCGATCGAGTAGAAGATACAATTAAAGAATATACTCAAGCCGGTGCAAATTGTATCTCAATACTTGCCGGAATTACAAATAATATTATTCAAAATGCAGCACAAATTGCACACGAAAATAATTGTAAAATTGCACTTGATCTTGTGGATTCCCATTCTTTGGGACAATCTGCAATGGATTCAAAAAGTTTAGATATAGACAGAATTATTTTTCATGGGCCGCATGAAGAACAAATGCTGGAAACTCTTTTAGAAGAATGGGAAAATGTAAAAGGCAACACCGATACACCAATATTTATTGAAGGTGGAATTAATAAAAATTCTATTAACAAAATTTTGGAACTAAAACCTGACGGAATTATAATCGGTGCAGCAATTACCCATTCCGGCGATCCTGCAAAAGATGCAGAATTTTTCAAAAATATTTTAAAAAAATAGTTGTAATTTTTAAAATTACAAAAAACA
>JAHIKO010000030.1 GCA_018897535.1 Candidatus Dependentiae bacterium | reverse complement strand
ATCAAGCATTCATATCCATACCAACAGGAATTGTAATTTTAAAAGAACTTGAAATTCCATTTCTTGAAGAAGATAAAATCAGAATGGTTCTTGATTACGAAATAGAGGATCAATTACCATTTTCAATAAAAGAAGCCACCATAGATTTTACAATAACATCACAAAATAATGTTGAAAAGAAATCAAAACTTTTAGTTGCAGCCGTAAGAAATAAAGATGTTGAAGAAATATTGGATATTTACAAGCAAGCAGATATAGATATCACAAAAATAACTCTCGATCTATTTTCAATATTTAATTTATATAACAATATTCCGGAATATAAAAACAATAATATACCATGTGCAATAGTTGATATAGGTTCAAATTCAACAAGAATTGCTCTTATAGAAGACAATATATTAAAAGTAACCAGAGTAATCCCTAAGGGTATTTCTACCATAGAAAAAAATATTACCGATGAAACAAATTTACCACTAAATAAAATAGAAGAAAATTTAAAATTATTTGGCTTTGGGCAATCCGGCGATGAAAAATATGACAAATCATTTGAAAAACATGTTATAAATTTTTTCAATGATATTCAATTTACATTAAACTCGTTTTCATTAAAACTAAATATGCAGAAACCTTTGGGCAAACTTATCTTTACAGGAAGTTATTCGGGAATTAAAAATTTAAGCAATTATGCTAAAAATGTTTTACAAATTTCATCGGAAATATTTGATTGCAAAAAAATATTTTCCAACTCACATGTAATAAATCAAACCGATAAAACAGAAATAAATTGGAATGAATATATAACCGTTTTAGGCTCAACTTTACCAATGGATAAATTATTACATTTTAATCTAAAAAAAGGCTCTTTAATTGGCGATGAAAATCGATTAATCTTCAAGCAAATATTTGCAGTAGTATCGTTAGTTGTTTTAGTATTTTTTTCAATAATAACAATAGGTTCAATACGAATATATACATTACTAAACCAAATAAAAGAATTTGAGCAAAAAGAATCCGCCAAAATTTACACCATATTTTCAAAAGAAACCAAGCTTGCAAAAAATTTACCATTCAAACAATTAATATCAAGATCGGAAAAAATACTTAATGAAAAACTGGAAATTTGGGGACCTTTTGAAAATCAAAAATTAAAAACATTATTAATACTTGAAGAATTAACAAAAATTATAGATAAAAAGAAATTCGACGTTACCATTGATTCTGTAAAAATTTATGAAGATGAAGAAATTGCAAAAGTTGATGTAGAAGGATTATTTAAAGCTAAAACGGGAAGTACAGAAAACTGGCAATATTTTCCTGAATTGGAAAATGCGTTTAAAATGTCTGAATATTTAGAATTTTGCGATCCAAACGCAATGTCCGACAATGCCAAAGTAGAAGAGGATAAAGGTAAAATTAGATTTAAAGCCACGTTAAAATTAAAAGAATAAAAATATGAAAATAATAAATAATTTAACAAATTATATAGAAAAAATGTCCAAAAAAGAATTCGACAAAAATTTAAAATTATTTATAGGTTTAATATTTTTTTTGGTAATCGGTCTAAGTTATTTTTTTTATACGGAAAATAGCGATTTAATTACCAGAATTCGAGATATAAACAAATTAAAAATAAAAATACAAAATATAGAAACAAGATATAAAAAAATTCAAATGGAAGAAGATAGATTGCAAAAATTACTTGAAGAAGACAAAGATTTCAATTTAAGAAAATTTTTTGAAGAATTTTGCTCACAACAAAATATTTCTCCGGAACCAAATTGGGATACACAAGAAACAGTTGCAAGTGATAAGTTTGATGAAATAAAAATTTCTGCGATATTTAAAAACCAGACTATGCAAAAATTGGTTGAAATTATTGAAGAATTAAATAAAAAAGGAATTGTTTATTTAAAAGAGTTAAAAATTGAAAACCAAAACAATGGTAAAATAACCTTTTATATAGATTTGGCTACAAAAAAATTTAAACAAGTTTAGTAATTTAAGGTGGAGTCTATAATGATTAAACGGCTCAATAAAATTGGCGTAGTAATATTTGTTATTCTAATAAATATATTTGCAAAAAATATATTATTTTCGCAAGAATCATCTGAACAAGCCAATATTTTTTTAAATTTTGAAAAAGCAACATTATCAAGTGTTGTAAATTATTTAACGGAAGCAAAAAAAATTAATTTAATTCCAAATAAAGCTCTTGATAATTTACCCGTATCACTTACAACAAGAGAACCTTTAACGTTAGATAAAGCCTGGAATATACTTTTAACATTATTGGAAGTAAACGGTTATTCAATTATAAATGTTGATAATGTATTCAGAATTGTTACAAAAGCAGCAAATAAACAGGAACCTTTACCTATGTATTCAGGATTGGAACCTGAATTACTTCCGGATACGGATGAAGTAATAAGATATATTTATTTTTTAAAAAATATCAAAGCGGACACCGTTGCAAGCTTTTTACAATCAATGCTGGAAGGTACGGTACAACCGAATACAAATTTAGATGCATTGGTTATTACAGACAGATGTTTACATATAAAAGCGGCAATGAAAATTATTAAAGAGCTTGACCAAGGCGGGCTTAGAGAATCTATAAAAGTTGTAAAATTAAAACATACGGTTTCAGCAGATATTGTAAAAATATTTGATCAAATAGTACCAAAAGATCAACAAAAAAATCTTCGTTTTTTAACTCCCGGCGGAGATAAAAAACAAATGACCTATTTTTCACAAGACACAAAAATTATAGAAGAACCTAGACAAAATGCTTTAATACTTTTGGGACAAGAAAAAAATTTAAATAGAATAATAGATTTTGTAAAAACATATATAGATATACCAACGGAATCTGCCGAATCAAGATTGCATATAATAGAATTAAAATATGCTAAAGCAGAAGAGGTTGGTAAATTGTTGGAAACTATCCGCAAGCCACCGACAGGTTTGCCTAAAACCGCACAAATTGGTGAATATAAGTTTTTTGAAGATGTAATCATTGCAACAGATACTTTTACGGAAGAACAAGCTAAAGAAGGAAAAGGTGGCGGTAATCGATTAATTATTTCATGTGGGAAAGATGATTGGAAAAGATTTGTAAAATTAATAGACAGCATAGATAAACCATCTCCACAAGTTGCTTTTGAAGTAATGATTGTAGATGTAAATATAAATAATGAAGCAGAATTAAAAGCTCAATTTAAGCCCAAACATCCAGGAATGTTCGGGAAACATATAAATCCATATTTTGAAACAGCTATTGCCAATAAAACTATAGATTTAATTGGTACAGGAGCAATTGCAGCTACTGATCTGGCAAAAGTTCCACCGGTGTATCGCAGAGCAGATTCTGATGGATATAGTGGTTCGCATATAACATTTGGTCAACCATCAAATTTATGGGGTGCCATAAAGGCCATTCTTTATAGAAATAATAATAATATAATAATTGAACCATACATAACAACAAATAATAATCAAGAATGTTTTGTAAAAAACGAGGAAACAAGATATGTTGACGGTGCATTTTCTGAAACAAATTTAGCAGGAAGTCTTGTAAGAAAAAAAGAATTAATAACGGCGCCCGTAGAAGTAAAACTCACACCAAAAGTTAATCTTGATGGATCAATAAACTTAAAAGTTTTTGTAAATTTTACAAATTTTGATGAAACATCTTCATCATCTCCAGACGAACATTCACGATTAATAGATACCAGAGTAACGATAGGAACGGGTGAAGTTTTAGTTCTTGGAGGATTTACAAAAAGTTCACATGAACAAAAAACATATAAAGTTCCGGTATTAGGAGATATTCCAATAATAGGAAATTTATTTAAAAGTAAAACTCAAAATAAAACTAAAACAAATTTATATGTCTTTATTCGTCCAAGCATAATAAAACCTAAAATAGACGGAACTCCTGATGAATATACTCAAATGAAAGTTGACTTTGCTAAACATCAGATCTTTGAACACGATACATTTACATCGGATAAAGATCCAATTCAAAGATGGTTCTTCAAGCCTGCAAAACAATCTATATCACAGAAAATAAAAGATACAAAAGCCGGTATTTTCAGGCCAATAGATAATTATGCTACAGGATACAATGAACCTATGGATGTAGATATGCAAAATGACACTTACTACAGTGCAGAAAAAGAATTGAGTGATAAAAAATTAACAAAAAATATTTCGCCAAACAAATACACTAAAAATGAATCTTTTATAAATTATGCGCAACAAAATCAAAATATTCAAGAAGCTAAGGGACAGGAAGACATAAAACAAGAAAAAATTAAAGCAAAAAACGGTAGAACAAAAAAATCTCGATTAAGAGCATAAATTTATAAAAATTTAAATATTTCAAAACTCAAATCTTATATTGCAGTAAAAGGTTAAAAAATTTTTCTCAAAAATTGATTTTGATCACCACTTCTAGTATTTTTATTTCTATAGTTAATATTTTTTATTTAAGAGGGGATTATAGAAGAGATGATCAAAAACGAATTAAAATATCCAAAAGTCAAAGTTCAAATTCCTAAAACTAAAATAAAGTTTGACGGAAAATTACTTATAATCGGATGCGGAGCTGTTGCTCAAAGTGCAATACCTCTCATATTACGTCACTTTATAATGCCCACAAAAAATATAACCATTATGGATTTTGTAGACAATAAACACAGAATTCAAGATGCACTTAAAGCAGGTGTAAATTATATTTTTGAAAAAATTACTGCAAAAAATTATAAAAAACTTTTAGCAAAGCATGTCGGTTCTGGTGACATGATAATAGATCTTGCTTGGAATATTGAATGCTGGGATATACTCAACTGGTGCAGAAACAACACGGTTTTATACATAAATACTTCTATAGAACAATGGGATCCATATAGTGATAAAAATCGTACAGATCCAAGAAAATATACTTTATATACAAGACACATGAAATTACGAAAATTAATTGCGGAAAAGTGGGGTGGAAAAAAGGGCACTACTGCAATAGTAGATCATGGGGCTAATCCCGGTTTGGTTTCGCATTTTACAAAAAAAGCCTTAATAGATATTGCAAATAAAGTTATAGAAATTAAACCAAAAGATAAAAGAATCAAAGATTTTAAAAAATATATTACAGAAAAAAATTTCCCAAAACTTGCTCAACTACTTAATGTTAAAGTTTTACACATAAGTGAACGAGATTCTCAAATTACAGATAAGCCAAAACAAGTTGATGAATTTGTAAACACATGGTCAGTTGAAGGTTTTTATGAAGAGGGTGTTGCTCCTGCAGAGCTAGGCTGGGGAACGCACGAAAATAAATTACCTGAAAATGCTTATACATATAATCATGGTCCTAAAAATCAAATTTGTCTTGGTACTTTAGGTATGAACACACTTGTAAGATCATGGGTTCCATCTGGAGAAATTAACGGTATGGTTATTCGCCACGGCGAAGCTTTTGGTCTTTCCGATAGATTAACTGTTTGGAAAAATGGCAAAGCTATATATAGGCCAACAGTGCACTATGCTTATTGCCCTTGCGATTCGGCTATTGCATCTTTACATGAACTTAGAATGAAACAATATAATGTACAAAAAAAACAACGTATTCTTAATGACGATATTATAGATGGTCGTGATGAACTTGGTGTTTTATTAATGGGTCATGATTTTAATTCTTGGTGGATTGGAAGTGCTCTTGATATTCATACGGCAAGAAAATTAGTACCACATCAACAAGCAACAACTTTACAAGTTGCTGTATCTGTCGTTGGAGCTGCACTTTGGATGATAAAAAATCCAAAAGAGGGTTTTTTATTACCTGACGATATTGATCATGAATTTATTCTTAATTTTGCCACACCATACATAGAACCTTTTATATCAATCCAGTCAGACTGGACGCCATTAAAAAATATCAATAAAAAATATTTAAAATTTGGATCCAAAGCTCCGGATAAAAAAACACTTTGGCAATTTGAATCTTTTTTGGTTGATGACAGACTTTAAAAATTATATTAAAAAGTGAAAGTATTTTGGATAATTAAAAAATAAATTATGTTTAAAAAAAATATTATTAATTTATATGGTGATTTTGGTCAAAATTGGCTTTCTTCTATTCCTGAATTAATTACTAAAATAGAAAAACTTTGGAATTTATCGAACTTACAAATTATACCAAATTTATCTTATAACTATGTTGCGAATTGTGAACAAAATAACCAACCGGTTATATTAAAACTTTTTTTTGATATAAATAATCTACAAGCAGAGCTTAATGCCTTAAATGCTTTTGCCGGAAATGGTTGCGTAAAATTAATTAATCATGATATTAAACATAAAGCATTACTTTTACAAAAAATAGTCCCCGGAATAAGTTTAAAAACTTTTTTTCCCGATCAAGACGAACAGGCTGTCAAAATAATAAGCGATGTAATCCAAAATCTTCAATCATCAGCAGCGCCGGGCCAAAAGAAATTCCCCAATATTTATGACTCTTTAAAAATATTGGATAAAAGTTGGAATCTCCCTGAACAATATCTTGTAAAAGCTCGCAAATTGAGTGAAAAATTAGTTGCCACAAATTCCAAACAAGTTTTATTGCATGGAGATTTGCATCATGAAAATATTCTTTTAAACGATAAAAATAAATGGGTCGCAATTGATCCAAAAGGCGTAATTGGCGCTTTATCACTTGAACCCGCTACCGCAATTTGTAATCCAATTCCGGAATTATTGGAATTTTCCAATGCAAAAAATATAATTCAAAAAAGAATATATTTGTTTGCTCAATATCTTAATCTTGATAGTAAAGAAATTTTTGATTGGTCATATGTTCAAGCCGTTTTATGTGCCTGCTGGTCAATAGAAGATAATATCGATGCAATATATTTTGTTAAGTTTTTAGAAATACTTGAAAGTATAAATTTCTGAACAAAAAAGTGATGAAATTTGACGTTTTTTAGATAAATATTCAAAAATCTTAAGGGGAATAGTATGTTTAAATTTAATAAAATATTTTTGTTTTTTATTTTTATAAATTTTTATTTATTCAATTTACATTCCCAAGAACCAAAAGATTGGACTGTTGCCGTTTACATGGAAGATAGTGATGCTAGCTTAGCTTTCTGGAAAGATAGAAATTTAAATGCTATGGCTACGGCTAAATTTGATAGTAAATTTTTAAATCTAGTTGTCCAGGTGCATGCAACGCCCGAAAATTTTTCTAGATATAATATTTGTAATAACAAAATAAATTTAATAAACACAGAAGATTTTTTACAAAATTCAGAACAAAATGTAATCAATTTTATGCAGTTTATAAAAGATAATTATCCGGCAAAACATTATGCTCTTATTATGTGGAATCATGGCTTTGGAGTTCTAGGCCCAAAGTGTCAACAAAATAACATTGGTGCATTTGATTGGGATGTAGAACCTGATGAACCTGAGTATGTTTGCGTTGATGGAGTTTGCCCAATTAAAAATATCGAGGAACAAATAAACCATGCAAATCATAGAAATTTACATAAAGGTTTTATGTTTGAAGGTAATAAAACTTTTATAAATAATTCTCAAATGGTTTATATGTTAAAAACTATTAAAGAGAAAGTGCTTGATAACAATAAACTAGATATTCTAGGCACAGATTGCTGCAAAATGTCTATGTTGGAAGTTGCTTATCAAATAAAAGATTATGCTAACTATTTAGTGGGATCACAAAATTGCGAACTGGTTGATGGCTGGGATTATCTGGGATTACTTAATAATTTTAATAAAAATAATATAACAGTATTAGATGTATTATCTTTTATTACTAAAAGTTATAGTGATTATTATCAGAAAAATACAAAAGAAAATAGTTATACACTTTCTGCTATAGATTTATCAAAAATTAATAATTTGGTTAATAATTTTAACGATATTATAGTTACATGCAAAAATATTATGCTTAAACATAAACAAGAGTTTTCTAAATTAATATTTAATGCTCGTGAAAATACACTAAATATGTGTTCTTCGAGTTATTATCGTGATTTAGGTATGTTTTATTTAAATCTATTGGAATATATTTGCAAGCTTGAGCTTGATGGAACATGTGCTCAATGTATTAGAGATTTAAAAAATTTTATTATAACGGGATTAAATTTACTAAAAGATTGTGTTGTTTATAACGTTACAGGGACAGCTGTTAGTAAAATGCATGGACTTGCCTTTTATTTTCCAAGAAATAAAATCGACGAATCTTATTTAGATACTATTTTTTCAAAAGATACAGAGTGGGTAGGATTTTTAAAAGAAATTATAAATTAATCTTATTTTACAGGAATATTAATAATATTTGGTTTATGTGACAGCAAATTCATGCAAGTTAAAAAATCATGCGGCACAAGACCAATGGTCATATCATTTCTTATTAGTTTTTTCTGTTTTTAAAAATAAATTTTTAGAGTGTAAACCGGGGATTGTTTTTAAATCCCCGGAATCTAGCAACACCGGAATATCTTGAGTCATAAAACAATCTTAATTAATAATTTTTTTTGTTTTAAATAAATATCCTAAAACATAGCCTATCAAAGATATGGATAAAGTTATAATTTCTGCAGGAAAATTTATTGGATAAATTTTTAAAACTACAAAACTTAAAGCCCCTAAAATTATACTTAAATAAGCAGATAATTTATTAAAATTCTTTTTGAAAAACACAAAAAATAACGGTACAAATAGAGCACTTAACATGAAATCATAACTTATTATTATTGTGTCTATTATATTTTTAGACGTTAATCCCAAAACAAGCGCCAATAAACCAATTAAAAATGTTATAACTTTAGATTGAAATAATTTGCTTTTAAAAAATTTAAAATCAAAATCTTGAGATAAATTCGAGCTGATAGCTGTAAGTAATGAATTTGAAGTTGAAGTAATTGCAGCACTTACGGCACAAGCAACCAATGCCAAAACTAAACTGCCAAAATTATTCGAAATAAAAACTATAAATGGACTTGAACCTGAAGCTACATCCAACCCTGAATATTTAGCCATAGATCCAAAATAAACAGGTATAAAAGAAAATAATAAAACTATTACAAAAGATATTAGTGCTGAAATTGAAGCAACAAATTTGGTCTTTGCCGCAAAAAATTTCTGTGCCAAATCTTGTTCTATTAAAGAGAATAGTATCGGTACAACCAATATTGCAAAAAGAGAATTAAATTTTAAATCTTGCGTTGAAAATAATTCTTTATTAAAGAAAAGATTCTTTAAATCCATTATGGAAAAATTATTTGCGCTAAAACTATAAAAGAACAAACCGGTAATAACAGACAATATTATAAAAACCTGAAAAAGATCACTTGCTACCACAGCCTTTAAGCCACCAATCATTGTATAAATTACTAAAAAAGCCCAAGTTAATATTACAACTGTATTACTTGTTATTCCAAGTCCAAAAAGCAAACTCTTTAAAGCCAAAACTTGAGCCGCCAAAATTCCACATAAAGATATTGCTGAAATTAAAGATGCTAATTTTTTTAAAAACTTAGACCCATAAAAAACTTCAAATATTTCAGCTACAGTTGATATTTCAAAAGCTCTTAACTTGTACGCAAATCCAAGCCCTAAAAGTAAAAAACCCAAACAAATTCCTAAAGAATAAAAAATTCCATAAAAGCCATATTTGTAACTTTCGGCAGCAGTTCCCAAAACAAGCCCACCACCAATTTGCGTTCCAACTAAGGTAGAAGTTAATCCCCATATTCCAAGTTTTCTACCGGCTAAAAAATAATCTTTTAGATTTTTTATACCTCTGGAAAAAACAAGTCCCAATATTAAATAAACTACACCCAATCCAATAAATAAAGTTATAAAAATACTATTCATGAATAGAACTCCAAAATATAATTTCGTTTGAAAAAATTTAACTATTAAAAATTAAGAATTTAAAAATTTGAATAAAAAAATATTTATAGCCTTATCGGCTATGATGATGGATTCGAATATGATTTAAAACACTTAAATTACAAAAACCGTATAATAAACAATCTGTGTTTTTCATAAAAATCCCTTCTTTATTAGAGTAAGTTTAAACAAACATTTTAAATTTTGTCAAAAAATAAAAATTTCTTTTATATGATTCAGTAAACTTATTTGACAAAAAATAATATCATTTTACACTCCTAGATAATCGATTAATTAGCTAATTAAAGATCTTTTCGTGAGTTAGTAATTTTTTATAAAAAGTTTTTCAAAAGAGAGAGGTCTTTTGTTATGCATAAAAAGAATAAAATATCTTTTTTATTTTTAACAACATTAGTCGTTTCATCAATTTTCGCACAAAATTCAGTTGTAACAATAAATGGAGATAATTTAAATTTTGACAATGTAATAGATGTAGCAAGAAACAATGCCAAAGTAGAATTATCACAAGATGCAAAAAATAGAATTTTTAAAACACGCCAATATGTTGAAGATTTGGTAAATCAAGAAAAAGTTGTTTATGGTCTTACAACAGGGTTTGGTTTTTTAGGAAATGTTTCAATAAATAAAGATCAAGCAACAGATTTACAATCAAATTTAATTAGAAGCCATTCTGCAGGAGTTGGAAGCCCTCTATCTCAAGAAATAGTTAGAGCTGCAATTTTATTAAGAATTAATACATTTGCAAAAGGCTTTTCAGGAATTAGACTTTCTACAGTTGAAAAACTAATCGAACTTTTAAATAAAAATATTTATCCATATGTTCCGGAAAAGGGTTCTGTCGGAGCCAGCGGTGATTTAGTACCACTATCACATATAGCATTGGTATTAATTGGTGAAGGTGAAGTATTTTTAAATGGCAAAAGATATGATACAGCTGATGTATTAAAAGAATTAAATTTTGAACCTATTTCATTAACATCTAAAGAAGGTTTAGCTCTTAATAATGGCACACCGGTTTTAACGGCAATTGCAGCATTATCTTTATATGATGCAAAAAAATTAGTAAAAAATGCACAAATAACAGCTGCTGCAAGCATGGAAGCATTAAGAGCACGTACAAGTCCATTTAATCCAAAATTACATTTTGCAAGACCTCATGATGGACAAATAAAATGTGCAGAAAATATAAGACGTCTCATAGATGGAAGTAATTTAGTTAATTCAAATACTAAAAAAGTACAAGATGCCTACAGTATAAGATGTTTTCCACAAGTTATGGGTGCATCAATGGATGCTGTAAATTACGTTGAAAAAATTCTTTTAACAGAAATGAATTCAGCCACAGACAATCCTTTGATTTTTGAAGAAGGCGCAGTATCGGGTGGAAACTTTCACGGACAACCAATAGCATTGGCTATGGATTTTTTTGCTATAGCGGTATCTGAAATTGCAGATATTTCTGAAAGAAGAGTTGCTCGTATTGTTGATCCAAATTTAAATGATAATTTACCTGCATTTTTAGTTAACTCCAGTGGATTAAACTCCGGATTCATGATACCTCAATATACAGCAGCAGCATTGGTTTCTGAAAATAAAATTTTAGCACATCCTGCATCTGTTGATTCAATACCAACTTGCGCAAATCAAGAAGATCACGTAAGTATGGGATCAATTGCATCCAGAAAAGCTTTAAGTGTTTTAAATAATACTTACTCGGTAATAGCAATTGAATTATACAATGCAATACAAGCCTTGGATTTTAGAGAAAATAAACCGGGAAAAGCCATTTCAATTGTTAAAGATTTGGTTCGCGAAAAAGTTGAATTTGTATCTGATGATAGAATTATGTACAAAGATATGGCAATTATTGAACAAATGCTAAGAGATGGCGAAATAATAAAAGCTGTAGAAAAAGAAATTGGTGAAATTAACGCTTAATAAGCTAAAAAAATAACCTTATATTAAAACTGGAGCTAAGATTAAATTCTTAGCTCCAGTTTTATTTTTATATTCTATATTTTAAAATATTTACTATTTTTTGTAATTTTATATAATGAAAACTTATTAAATTAAAAAATGTTTAATTCAATTTAGGGTGGGGCATAAACATGAACAAGTTTTTTCTAAAAAATATATATCTTTTGTATCTATTCTTATTATTTAATAATCTTTCGGCACTTAATGAACAATTATGTACTATTGGTAAAACCGTAGAAATAGATCAAATAACAAATTCTGCTAAAGCTATCGGCGAATACTTAATAAAAGATGAAAATTCAAAAAAGATATTCGGAGAAATTATAGAATCCGAAAATAAAGAGAATATCATTTTGTACGAAATTATAAGAGATTATGAAAACAACGAATTTAAATCTATAGAAATATCAAAAACAAATATAAATAATCTTGTAGAAAGTGGGGATTTAAAAATTCTTTGGTATTCAGAATCAGAAATAGAAGAAATTAATAAAATCATAGAACAAGCAACGAAACTCGAGAAAACAGAGCCAAATATTTTTGATAAGATAATCAAAGAAAATACAAAATCTTTAAGCACGCCAATAGAAGAAAATGGCTTGAGAGCCCTACGGAAAGAATATAACAAATTAGGTTTAAAAGGTTTTCTAAAGTCAAAATTAGATGCACAAAAAAATCCAAACGAAGATAGTAAACAAAAATTGGTACTAAATCTTATATCCGAATATTACAGCAAAAATAATATTCCTGAATCAAATGTTTTGGACGAAATGACTTGGCAAGATTTAAACATTTTATGCGGAACAAGATCCAATTCTAGAAAATATTTGGCTTCTCAACTAACAAAGTCTTTTGATTTGGAAAAAAGAAGCATAACTGCAACAGGCATAGCAGAAATATATCGCAAATTGCTAAGCCCAATAACAAGCATAGAAGAAATTAAAAAACAACAAAATTTAACAAAGCAATTACTTGAAAATGAAAATTTATTTAATGAATTGGATACCAAACT
>JAHIKO010000029.1 GCA_018897535.1 Candidatus Dependentiae bacterium | reverse complement strand
TATCCAAACTATAATCTTCGTCTTTATCCGTTTCAAATTTATATCTTATTGGCCCTCTTTCTGAAAACCATGGTGAACGAATTTCAGATGCCCACACATAACCGCTGCAGATAAAAAGCATCGGTATAAAAATTTGTCGTAAAATTTTACTCATACTTTCTCCTATTTGATTAAATTTAGGGGGCCGAATGGCCCCCATTATCTTTTATCTACGATTTACGGTTGTAAATGAAACAGGGTCTGTATCACCCGTTGTACCAAGAACACCAATTTCAGCTCCGTCTTCAGGTTTACCGGCACCTCTTGCCATACTGAATCCGGTTTCTCTATAAATTTGATTTGCACTTGCATAGGAATAATTACTATCTGCTTCAGGTGTATTTACATAACCAATATAAACTCTGTACTGAGTTGTTCCGCAGTTTACCATTCTTGATCCAAGTTCTGTCCATTTTGGAGTAGATAAAAACTTGAAGAAATCATAAGCTTTATCGGTACCGGCTGTTACAATTTTAATTCCACCACCGGATAGTTTTGAAACCGTTGAATTTGTAAAGTTGGCTTGAACTTGTTGTTGAACAATCAAATCTGATGCAAGCATATTATACATACCGTAATCATCAGGATCATCATACTGCTGTTCTTGTCTTAAAATAGGATCTGCAAAATCCCAAGCGTTAAGATATGCTGCAATCGGATAACTTTCTACGGGATCAAGTGTTGATCTGTCAAGATACATAATATTTCCACCGCCCAAAATCTTAGAGCTATCGGGATCAGAAAGTTCCAATGTATAAGATTCCGAGATAGGACCCACAGCGACCATTCCGGCAAGCCTACTTGATCCGTTAAAAATATTACTGTGATCAAATATACCTTGGCTGTTTGTTATCTTTACGGTTTTTACATCGTAAAGAGTTTGTACTTTCCAAGCATTTGTCGTATCCGGACTAAAAAACACATTACCATTTAAAGGATCAACGACCGGATTTGCAGCTAATGTTGAATCACCATTCATATGATCATAAGAATTATCAATAACACCAACACCAAAGCCTAAAAATCCACCTCGTTCGATAAGCGTTCTTGCATGTGCACCATTTAAAGAAAGTTCAAAATTAACTTCACCGCCCGTAATAGCTACAGGATTTCCAATTTCAAAAGAACCTCCGGCCTCTTGTTCCGTTCCAATTATAAAGTCACCCTGTCTTTGTATACTTACACGCAAATATGTATCGGGCGTATCATCATCGGATCCAACTCGTACTTTGGCCCCACCAAGAACTTGAAATTGTGCATCTTTGTTTAACCAAATCTGACCTTTACCTACTATTTTTACTTTATCTGCATCTGCGGCAGTAACTTGCGATAAAAGAGTTGGGTATTTTGTAATATCAGAATATTTTGCCTTAGCTACTTCAGGATCATCTTCAACTTCAAGAATCGTATTGTCGTTAAAATATAATACCGGATAGTTATCAACACTTGTAGGCGTTACAGTTGCAGAAAATCTGATTGTTGCACCGTGACCAAGAACAACTTTACCGTCACCGGCAAATTCTATTTCTTGTCTAAATGTATTTTGACCGAATGAGCTTAAATCAAGTTCACCATTTGCAGGAATATAAAGAGTGTTACCGTTAAGGTTAATGGTTAATCTGTTAACTTCAGTTTCACCAAATTCGGTTTCTGCTACAAATGCACCACGATCGATTACATAAACATTGCTGTTAAGATCAATTGTACCATCGCCTGCAGGAGAAATTGTTAGATAATCTTTTCCTAAAAGTTTCCAAGAATTAATTGAATGTTGGTTCCAACTATTGTTACCAAGTCCAACGCGACCACCATTTCTTAAGAATATTATTCCGTGATCACCTTCACCATAAACTACCGGACTCGATGGAATCGAAACTATTTCTTTTACCCATGCATAACCCGGACCGGAACTATAACCATCTACCAATAAATGTAATGGATCAGCCATCGTTGCACCTGCAACTTTAAGCTGTGTTACTATATCCGCCCAATCTATGCCGGCACCAAAATAGATTACATTTGTAGGCATTGTTACAGGTTGATCAATTATTGCCGTGTATCTAGTTGGTACGGTTTTAAACAATGGAATGGATTTTACAGAGCTATTGCTGTCAGTTCGAGTATTCCAAGCAATTATATACTCTTCTCCGGAATATCTATCGTTACTTATTCTTCCGGCATAGCCTTGAACTCTTTGACTATTAAAGGTATCCAAATGATTTCCGACAGGAGCTCCTTGATCCGTATCAACCGTATTTAAATTATAAGGTTGCTGTCCAAAACCATAGCCATACATTACCTGATCTTTTGGAAGATCAATGATTCCCATTAAGCCATCATAGCTCCATAGTCTGTACACAATAGGAAGATCAACAAATGCATCATAACCATGAGTCGTAGAACTTGGTTGAGTAGCTGTAACCCTTCCACCGTGATTTACATAAACAACTGAACCTGTTTCAGTTGTAATTACAGGAACAATAGCTTTATTGCCTGATGAATCGGTTCCACCAAAATAAAAGTAATTTCCATCTATAGATAATGTTGCCGGAGGAGTATTTGTAATACTTTCAATACCTGTAGTTGTAACTTTTATATCAAAATAATTTGAACCATTTCCTGATAAACTTTCCCATGGATAAGTTGTCTTATCACCAACGGTTGTTGTCCAGCCCAAAGACATATAACCAACACCGTTTGAACCTCTGTTAAACATCAATAAATGATGAGGACGTTTTGCATCAAGCAATGGTCCCATTAACAATCCGGTTTCATCTTCAGATTGCAATGAAAGTTTAATAGTTTGAGCCGGTGTTGTTTTATTATATTTTCTAAATACATTTACGGAAGAATTTTGCAATGTTGCATTTGTTGAAGCATTGGACATTTTGTTGTTTGAACATGTTGCCATAAATAATCTGCCATATGAATGATCTAAAGTATCAAGCAAATATCCGTGATTGAAGAATTTAAATGTCGAAGTATTATTTGTTCCAATTGTTGGAGAATAATCAACTTCATTTACAACAAATTTACATCCTGCCGCAACATAATGTTCGTGTAAATCCAATCTTGAATTATAAAACTCAAATCTTGGATATGCATAATTTTGTTCTAAAATTGGGGTTAATGCGCCATTCGGATTAATCGTATCGTTAAAATATTTTCTTTCACCGCCAACAATATTTGGTAAAGCAATTGAAGGGTTTGGACTTAACAATTTTGTAATATCATTATTTTCATACACTACATCAAAAAGCTTTAAATCCGAATTTAGTAAAATCGATGGTGAATCATAAATTTTGTAAGTTACCGTATCTTTTGTTAGTGGTCTATTGATATAACTTTGTGTCAAATAGTTATATTCCCTACCGGTAAAATCCATGCTTACTGTAGGTAAATTTACTATAGCTTCATCCAGTAAAGAACTTCCCGTGTAAGATCTGCTTGGCCATGAATTTCTTGAATAAGATTTAATGTTTAAAGGCGCTTCCAAATCAAGAACATGACGTCCTTCATCGGATGTTACTTGTGAACTTGAAACATATTGACCATTATAGGTTGCAGAATCAATTGTAAATGTAAAAATATAGTCATGATTACTATTTTCTACATAAACAGGTCGTACATAAGCATTAAGAACAGTACCGTCATCAGTAACTTTAGATCCCGCATGTAATAAAAGTTTGGAATCACCATAAAGATATATTTCTGCCTCGGTATAATTAACATCATCTTTATCAACAGGAAACCCATAATTATTCCAACCCTCATAAAGACCATCAATAAACATTGCTGTTGGATTCTTTTTCTTCAAATATGGGGATGTATTAAGATAAGTTGAAGCATTACCATTCGCAATAACTGCTGAATAATCTTGGGCTAAATATGGATCAATTTTTAAATTTGTTTGAGTTGCTACATAATCTAAAAATGTTTTGTGTGCCACTTCTATTCGTCCATTTTTACCTAAAATAAATCCGGTCTGAACATTATATGTTGTAGTTCTAGCATGGTCGAATATAGTATTTATTGAATCGGCTGCAGGCTGCCAGGCAAAAGCATTTGCCCAATATTTACCAATACTAGCTAATGGAAGATTTGAACCACCTACAGGTACCGCTGTAATTAAATTATCTTCTTCATACGGATCGGCTGCAAATTTTGGAACAGCCGTATTTCTATTAATTATTAACAATCCTCGTGCATCGCTGTCACTTGGATCGGTTATTCCTCTTGAATATCTGCTATCATCAATAACTCTTAATATTGCTTTTTTACCTGCAAGAGTATCATAATGAGCCTTTGTTCTTATACCGGCTTCTGTAAAATCATCACAATAATGTCCAAAAACAAGTAAAGCTCCATCATTAAAACCACCGTGTCCTGCATCGCCATTGTTCTTTTGATCTATATCTATGTACATGGAACCCGATCCGGTATGTGTAGGATCAAATGCGATTGAGCCATAACCATCAGCACCGGTTGTATCTGTTGATAAATATGTAAGCATTGAACTATCATCTATGTGAATACCAACCGGGTTTTTAGGATACTGAGTTCCTTGAGCATAACCTCCGGGTCTACGTTTAAAGACAACTTTATTTTTACCTGATGTTATAGCCTGGCTTAAAATTTGATCCATTAAAATATAAACTCTGCATGGATTATATGTCGTAATTTTCGAATAGGGTTCACCCGGATAATTATAACCTCCCAAAGATGAACCCTCAAAAGAAACTTGAGCGCCTCTTTTTCCGGTACTGTCTTGAGTTGAATTATAATCACTTAAATAAAAAGTTGTTGTTCCTTGTCCGGAAAATGTTAAAGTAAAATCATTTGAATTTGATGCACTGAATAGAGATTTAAATATTAAATCATAATCACAATAAACATTTATATTACGATCAGCTTTAGCGTGAAAAATTAAATGTGCATAATTACCGGAAAGCGTTTGTAACTTAACATTGTTTGCAGTCACAGTTACGTTTATATCTTGATTATGCGCATTTATATAAACGGCATTTTGAATATTAATAGTTGCGTCAGTTTGATGGCCATCACCAAAAATTTGTAAATCTTGGTCATTAACGGCAGCTGTAATAGTTTGTCCATTACGCCAATTGACAGCAAACAAAGAGTTACCTATGCCTGCAAAAGAAAAAAATAACAGGATTAAAAACCTGTTCAAAGATAATCTACTCATTATCTCTCCTTTAATAAAAACCAACAAATATTCCCTTTTAAAATTCAAACTATATAACTTTTTATAAAAATCAAAATTTTACAAATTTAACGCAAAGCATTAGATTAGTTTTTAAAAAATATATTAATCGCGAAAAGCTTAACTTTTTTTATTGTAAATTTGCAAAGAAATTTAAAAAATTCAAAAGGAAAACCGTGAACAACAAGAAAATCAATTTTTTTGATCTTTCAAGACAGTGGTCGGAAAATAAAAATAATTTAACCGAAAAAATCAATTCTGTTTTAGATTCACAAAGCTATATCGGTGGAAAATTTATTGAAACATTTGAAACAAATTTTTCAAAATATCTTAATGCAAAACATGCAATCAGTTGCAACAGTGGAACCGACGCTTTATTAATGGCTCTCGATGTAATAGGTATGAAAAAAAATGAAATAGTACTCACAACACCATTTTCTTTTATTGCATCAAGCAGCGAAATTTTGGCGCTTGAAGGGCATGCAGTTTTTATAGATATTGACGATAAAACATATAATATCGATACAAACAAAATAGAAATTTGGATAAATAATGAATGTGAATTTAAAAATAATAATTTGATTCACAAAAACACAGGATATCGTGTTGCCGGAATTTTACCTGTAGATATTTTTGGACAATGCGCAGATTATAAAAATCTAAGAAAAATTGCTAAAAAATATAATCTTTGGATAATTCAAGATTCTTGCCAAGCAGTTGGATCTTTGGATGAAGATGGAATTATGGCCGGAAATCACGGTGATATTACATGTTTTTCTTTTTATCCAACCAAAAATCTTGGCGCATTTGGTGACGGTGGCGCATGTACTACAAATGACTCGGTATTAGCAGAAAAACTTTTACGCTATAGAAATCACGGTAGAAAAAATCACTATAATTACATAGAACATGGAATTAACAGTAGACTTGACGGAATACAGGCGGCAATTCTTGATGAAAAATTAAAATTATTGGAAAATCTTAACAACAGACGAAGAGAAATTGCTGCAATTTACAATAAAGAATTTTCTAATTTAAATTCAATAGAACTTCCAAAAGAAATTTTCGGAAAACATGTTTATCATCAGTACTGTATTAAATTAAATAATATAAATAGAGAAGAATTAATGAGCCGTTTAAGTTCAATGGGCGTTGGAACAAATATCTACTATCCAAAAGGACTAAATCAGATAGATTTTTTAAACAAAGAACCACGATTAAAAACTGAATGCCCAATCTCTGACAATTTAACCCAAACAATTTTAGCTTTACCTATTTGGCCGGAATTAACAAATGAAGAAGTCTTATATATCTGTGAAAAATTTAAAGAAGTTATAAATAGTAATATTATGTCAAAAATAAGCTCAGAAAAAAGTATAAACTTATAAGTAATAGATATTTTCAAATTTGTGGATTATAATACACATTGGGGTAATAAAGGGCTTCTTGTCTTTTTAACGCCTTATTTATTATTGTAATTTATTTTTTTATTTAATTTAGGGGATAAAATGGGAATTAATACCCGCCCAGACATAAGAAATATTGCTATTATTGCACACGTTGACCATGGCAAAACAACGCTTGTGGATCAAATGTTAAAACAATCGGGCACAATTCAAACAAAAGATGTTCCAACAGACAGAATTATGGACAGTGGAGATCTTGAAAGAGAACGTGGAATCACAATCACTGCAAAAAATACCGCTATAATTTTACCTGAAGCAAAAATTAATATTGTTGACACCCCGGGTCACTCTGATTTTGCCGGTGAAGTCGAACGTACGCTTCAAATGGTTGAAGGTTTTTTATTATTGGTTGATGCTGCAGAAGGCCCATTACCAGGAACAAGATTTGTTTTACAAAAAGCATTGGCTTTAGATTTAAAACCTATAGTTTTGATCAACAAAATAGATAGAAAAGATGCCGATATTGAAAGAATAGAAGAAGCAATTCATGAACTTTTCTTAGAACTTGCATTAAAAGATGATCACTTAAACTTTAAAGTGCTTTATGGCTCATCAAAACTTGGATTTGTCTCAGAAAGTCCAAAAGCAACTTCAGGTGATATGCAACCTCTATTTAAAACAATTTTAGAAGAGATTCCCGCTCCTAAGCAAACAATTGAAGATCTTCAAATTCTTATAACAAATTTAGATCACTCCGATTATCTTGGAAGAATTGGTATTGGTAGAGTTTTTAACGGTTCTGTAAAAATTGGTGATCAAATTGTTTCATGTAAAAATGATTATATAAGCAAAAAAATGGCTATAACAAAACTTTATCAATTTGAAGGAATCAAAAGAATTGAAGTTGATTCTGCAAAATTTGGTGATATCGTTGCTGTTACAGGCTTTGAAGAAGAAATTACAATAGGAACAACAATTTGTAATGCAGAAAAACCAAATCCTATTGCATATACTGAAATAGATGAACCTACTCTTTCCATTTATATTGGAGTAAACAAATCTCCATTTTCGGGAAAAGAAGGTAAACTTTTAACATCACGTCAAGTCAGAGACAGATTATTTAAAGAATTAAAAACAAATATTGCACTTCGCGTAGAAGAAACTGAAAATGCTGAAAGCTTTAAAGTTTCCGGCCGAGGTCAACTTCATCTTGGCGTACTTATAGAAACTATGAGACGTGAAGGCTTTGAACTTCAAGCCTCTGCTCCTGAAGTTATTTATAAAACTATAAATGGTCACAAATATGAACCTTATGAATTATTAATAATAGATATAGAAGAAGAATATCAAGGTTTTGTCATGGAAAATTTGGCAAAACGAAAAGCCGAACTTGTAAATATGGTCCACTATACTGAAGGCAAAGTAAGATTGGAATTTAAAATACCGGCCCGAGGATTAATTGGTTTTAGAAACCTTTTTATGACCAATACAAGAGGAACCGGTTTAATGAACCACAGATTTCATGACTATGAACCTTATGCCGGTGAAATTATAGGAAGAACCAAGGGCGCTTTAGTATCTATGGAAAATGGTGCATCAAGAGGTTATGCTTTAGATGCGTTACAACCTAGAGGTATTTTATTTATAGACCCGGGTGTGGAAGTTTATGAAGGCATGATTATTGGTGAACATTCAAGAGAGAACGATCTTGATGTAAATCCAACCAAAGAAAAAAAACTAACAAATATGAGAGCTTCTGGAACAGATGAAGCCATAAAACTTGCTCCGCCTAAAATAATGAATATTGAAGAAGCTTTAGAGTGGATTAAAAATGATGAACTTATTGAAGTTACTCCAAAATCTATTAGATTAAGAAAGAAATTCTTAAAAGCACACGAAAGAAAAAAATCCAGTAGAGAATAGGAGTAATTTAGATGGAAAAAAAGGGTTTATTGGTTTCACTCGAAGGTATAGATGGTTCCGGAAAATCTCTTTTAGCCCAAAATATCTTTAAAAAATTAACAGAACAAAATATCCCGGTTGTTTTAACCAAACAGCCGGGAGGAACAAATCTCGGTTTAAAACTTAGACAAATTCTTCATGAAGAAAAAGATAATGTTTGTGATTTGGCAGAATATTTTTTGTTTGCAGCCGATAGAGCCCAGCACATAAAAGATATTGTCATACCCGCATTAAATTCAGGGAAAATTATAATCTCAGACCGTATGGCCGACTCTTCACTAGCCTATCAGGGTTATGGTCGCAGTCTTAATATTGAAAATATAAAATCAGTTAATAATTGGGCAATGCAAAGTATTGAACCCGATTTAATTTTTTACATAAAAATCGACATAAAAACGGCTCAAGATAGAATTTTTAAACGTAATGAATCTTTAACTTCTTTTGAAAAAGAAAAAACTGAATTTTGGGAAAAAGTTATTGTTGGTTACGAAAAAATCTTTATAGATAGCAAAAATGTAATTAAACTTGACGGGACTCTTTCTCCTGAAAAATTAACAACTCTCGCAATAACGGAAATAATAAACAAATTATAATATATTTTTATTTGATTGACTGAATAATATTCTCAAATGTAAATTTACCCCATAAAAATTTTATAAGGGGTAAATTAATGAAAAAAATATTAATATTTTTATTGTTGTTAGTAACAATCACAAATAAAGTAAAATCAACATATACGGTTTATTTAAACTACTCAGCTTGTAGTTTACAGGATGCATATCATCAAGATTATCCCAGTAAAAAAATTCTGGCTGAAGCTGAAAGAGTAGTAAATACATTTACACTATCAGATTATGATTATAATACTTTTATAAATGTAAAAGCTGGAGTATACAAAGTAGATTGTTCAAGTTTTCTTTCTTATGTTTTAGCCATATCGGTATACGATTGGTATGAAAAAATATATGCTCATGCAGTGCTTTCACGATTTCCATCAACAAAAAACAATCCAACTTTGGAACGATGTTTAGCAAAAGATTTTTATAGTTTTTTTAAAAATTATAATATTAAATCAGATAAATATAAGGGTTGGGAAATAATATCGGGACTTAATGATTTAAACCCCGGAGATATAATAACAATAAAATATGAAGATGGAGCAAGTAACACGGGACACGTTCTTATTTTAGCCGGTGAGCCAATACAACTGGAAGGTTTTTCAAACACTCCAGTTGGTTACACGGAATTTCTTGTAAAAATAATAGATTCTTCAGCCTCACCGCATGGAACATCAACTACATATTGGCCAAGAGTTAGAGATACCAGAACGGATAATTCCAAAAATGTAGATGAAGGTGGTGTTGGAATGGGTTATATGATTTTAGGAACAAAAGATACGGATACGGAACAAAAAATTCAATTTTGGCGTAGATCAAACCTATCCAGTTCGGTAATATACAGAAATGACCCTTCAAACCTTTCATCCGGATCGTATACAACCAGACCAATTCTGTTTGGTCGCGCTGTCCCGTATGACAATGATCCGGAAAAATATTCAAATTATTATGGGGTAAATATGGACAGAATATTACCTTATAAAACTCTAGATACTACAGGATTTACCGGTGGATCAGACGAAAGCGGTGATCAGACAGGAGATTAGTTTTATATTTTTCAAATAAAGTTATAATAACGAAATAGAATTTTATAATTTGATTTAAATATTAACAAAATTATTTTATTATGAACGATACACTTATTCCAACGCAACTTTTTGTAGGCTCTAAAGATATTCTTGATTATGAAACTGAATTATTTTTACAGCAACAATTTTGTTCAAAAAATAAAGATAAAAATTGTTACTGCAATGACTGTAGAAAAATAAAAATTAAACAACATGAAAATATTATTTTTATAAATCCTGAAAAAGACTACTCTGTAAAAGATGTTGCTATAATTTTTGAACAAACATCATTAAGTCTGGATAAAAATCAAAAATTCTTTTTTATTTTACAAAAAGCACAAACACTAAACACAGCAACGGCAAATAAACTTTTGAAAATTCTTGAAGAACCTCCAATTGGTTATAATTTTATATTACAAACCAATAATAAAAATTCTACTCTACCAACAATTTCCTCACGCTGTCTTATAAAAATATTTAAAGAATCTATTGATACTCAAAGCAACCACCCTATAGTTGCATTTTTTTATGAGCAAGATTTAGATAACCCTATAAATTTTGATAAACAACTTAAAGAATCAAATCTGTCGGATAGTGAAAGCATAGAATTAATTAACAATATGCTAAATTTTTACTCTCAAAAAATTATTTTATGTTCAAAAAACAACAATTTAAGTGAAATTAATTATAATTTAAAAGTTTTTAATTTTTTAAAAAAAACGCTCAAAAAAGAACCCATGTCGGGAAGTTCTAAAATATTTTGGAAAAATTTATATATACAATTTCCACGTAAATAAGAAATAAGGAGAAAAAGTAGTATGAAGATAATAAATTTAAAATTTTATATTTTTATATTTTTTATATTTAATATTTCAAACGCAAAAAAAATTCAGGATCTATTGCAGGAAAATTATTCCATTCCATTTGATCAACTTTTGGGAAAAGGAGGAACCGGTGAAATTTGGGGCTCCAGCAGCAGTGAAAATATAGCCATAAAAGGTGGTGAAAATATTAGTCAATGCGATAAGATAAAAAAAGAATTTGAAATACAAAAAAATATTTATAATCGAATAGAAATATATGACAAAACTCTTTTTGAAAGAATTCTTGTTTTAAATCCAAGTAAATTAATATCAAATATTGCAGACGTTTGCGCTATGGAAATTCCAAGATTATATCCAATTAAAGAAGAAACCAATAAAAATCTAATAACTCAACTAAAATTTGGAGAAGAAAATCTTGATTCTGTAGATAAATATGAAAATGAAATAATAACGGGACACAGTTTAGGTCTTAAACAAATAAATGAAATTATTAATAAATATTCAAAAATAAATAATAATAAAACTAATTTAGAGCAATTATTCAGTGACCTTGGTACATTTATGGCAATATTGCATTATAAATTACAGTTAGACGGTTTGGATATGGAAATTTGTATGGTACGAGAAAAAACAAATGCAGAAATCTATAAACTAGCCTTTTTGGATTTTGGTATGTGTAATAATATGTCAAAATATTTTAAAGAAAATAAAAATAATAAAATAAAAAAATATATTCTTTCTGCTTTAAATGTCGAAAAAAGATTGCCAAACCCAACCTGTACAGAGTTTAAGAGTTTTAAAGACAATTATATAAATACAGCAAAAACTGAAAATTGCGAAGTTTTAGCAACCGAAATAGTTGAAGAGCACATAATACAGCAATTTATAAAAAATATTGTTATTAAAAAGTATTTGGATGAAAAACTAAAAACAAATGGTCACAAAACATTTCAATTAATAGGTTATTCAAATATCATTACAAATTGGGTACAAAAAGATATTCTTGCGCATATAAAAAATAATAATTACAATATTTCAACAGATAATACATTTGATTATTTAAATAAAATTTTGCCCAATATAATAAAGCAAAAAAAAGATGCCAATAATCTTAGTAATCTGGAAAAAATTGTAATTAATAAACTTGAATAAATTTACGAATATATAACATTGAACTTAAAAGCTATTTTTCAAAAAATTTTTAACTATTTAGCTATATTTTTTGAAACACAACTTATTATTACACTTATCTCTTTGCCAATATTAATTCATTGGGGATTATCAATATCTATGATGAGTTTTATAGGCAATCTAATTTTCGTACCATTTTTATCTATTTTTTTAACCCTAAGCTCTCTTGTATTTTTCACTGAATTAATAAATATTCCCAATAATTATTTGATATATTTTTTAGATATTTCGACAAATTTTTGGAAAAAAATTATGAGTATAGGACAAAAGAACTGGTTAATGGGTTTTGGTAAAGTAAATATTTTTATTTTGTTATTAATACCATTAATAACTTTTTTTATTTTAAGTAATAAAAAATTTTCAAAAAAAACAAAATTTTTTATGTATATAGTTCTTTTATTATCATTCACAGCATTTTTAAAGTTTAAAACATTCTATTTTTCACCTAATCAGATTATTGTTACAAACAAGCTTTTGATTAAAAAAAATAAAAACAATCAAATAAAAATTAAAGATAATGGTATATTTTCTGAAAAACAGTCTGTTGAAAAATTTGTTGAATTTGAATTACGCCAAGAAATTATAAAAAACTTTGGAACACTTAATATTAAAAAACTTACAGTTACAAAGCCCGGCATAAGAACCTTTAAGGGAATTATAACAACTGCAAAACTTTTTAATTTGCATGAAGTTAAACTACCAAGATTTGATGGAAAACTTACAAAATACGGCTGGAAGTTATTTTTTGATATGAAAGATTTATTAATTAAAAATAATATAAAACTAACAAGAATCTAATTTTTATATTTCTTTTTCTTTATTTTATCGTCAACTATTTTTTTTATTTCAATAAGTTCTGCTAAAATTTCTTTTGCGCTAGGTCTATCCAATATAAATCCCCAACATTTTTCTATTAAATTATTTATTCTATCTTTGACAGATAGATCTTCCAGCCCCTTATAAAAAAAATCTATTTCATTCAAATTCAGCCGTTCGCCTTGATTTAATAAATATTTTTTCATTATTTTCTTAATTTTATTAAAATCTTCCAAAATATTTTTAACGGATTTAACTAAATCTTTTTCTTCACTTAAAAACTCCGGATCTTTTGATTCCAAAACTTTATTTTCAACAAATTTATAAAAAAAATCATTTTCATATATTACGTAAAAAATTAATGTTGCTATTGAATAAATATCATTTTCTAGATAACAGGCGTAATAACATATTCCATTTTCATCTGATAATTTTGATCCATAAATTGCGGGGTCTACATATGGAATGGTCATTGAAAATGAGCCATCTTTAACATATGTTTTATCTTTGGGAATTATTATTAAAGACTCTAAATCTATAAGCTTTAATACACCCCTAACAAATATAAGATTATCAGGCTTTAAATCTCTTAAAATAATATTTTTATCATGTAAAAAAACAATAATCGATAAAATAGTAATTAGATAATCTATTTTTTTAGATAAAGTAGTAGCTTTTTCAACTTTATTTCTTTGTATTCTTTTATTACGACAATTTCTTATAAAATAACGAAGATTTCCAGTTCCACCGCATTCCATTAAAAACTCTTTTTTTACTTCATCAAAATCATATAAAGTTATAATGTTTGGATGCTTGTACTCTGAATTATTTAAAAAAAATAGTTCATTTTCAAAAAAAATATTTGTATATTTTCCGGGCTTATAAACAACCAAAGCCAATGAACGAATTGAATCGGACGAAAAAACTTTATAAACCTTTTTATTGGCCCCCTCTCCAATCAAATCTTTGTCTGTATAATTTCTATTAATATCATCTAATTTAAAACAATTCGTACATTGATCCATACAAATTAATTTTAAATTTAGTGATATAAAAATAAAAAATATTATTCTTTTAAAATACTTAAGATGCATAATAAATTTATTTTACCAAATCTTTTCGCCAAGAATTATTACCAACCAAATGATCTATAAAATATATATTACCAAATTTTATAAACTCAGATTGTTCAGGATAAAGACTAAATAAAGTTTGTAAAATAGTTTTTGCTATTTTCATTGGTTCAATAGTTTCTAAATCATAAATATGTAAAAAAACACCATCACAAAGAATATTTTTATGTTTTGGATCAACAGATTTACCAATAATGGATTCAGGTGTAAATTTTACATATTCAAAATATATTCCCGGTAACTTTTTTGAATTTAAAATACACGCCAATTTTTGACCGTCAATCCAAGGAGCCCCAATTTGCTGAAATGGAAAATTTGTTCCACGGCCTTCTGAATAATTTGTCCCCTCAATAAAAACAGTAATTGGATAGCAATAAACAGATTCCATACTTGCCAAATTTGGCGATGCAGGCAAATAATAACCGGCTTTATAATAATTTTTAAAATTATTTTCGTCATATAAACTTATAACGGTTAAATTTGCACTTATTTTTTTATTTAAATCTTTTGCAATTTGACCAATAGTTTGACCATGAATAAATGGCGTTTTTACCATCCCTGCAAAAGATACCGAATCTTCTTGTAATTTGGGGCCCTGTTTTGGCCAAAAATAAATTGGATTTGGTGAATCTATAACAATAACAGACAAATTATTTTCTGCAGCTGCGTCCAAGCATAATTTTAACGAACTTAAATATGTAAAAGCTCTTATACCAACTTCATGTAAATCTATAACCAAAACATCTAAATTTGATAACATTTCTTTTGTTGGTTTTTTATGTGCTCCATGCAACGAATAAATAGGACAGTCCCATCTGCTATTTTTTTGGCTATCAACATTAACTGTAGCACCAAAATTACCAAACAACCCGTGTTCCGGTGAAAACAACGCAACCAGTTTTGTATTATTTTGCTGATTTTTTGCAAAATCAAATAATAAATCAGGCAAAAAACTTTTACCATTTTCAATATTAAGATAACTTGCGTTGTGGCAAAGTAATCCAATTTTTTTATTTTTTAATTTTTCTTTTAACTGTTCTAAAATTAAACATTGTTCAGGTAAGTAATTATCTGTTAATCTACTTGCAACCTCTTTTAACATTGGTTTTGAAAAGCTACCCAAATTAAATATTTTTGCATTTTTTAATATAGTTTGCTCATATGGATGTGCCAAAGATATATTTATCAAATTTATATTATTTTCTTGAGTACAAAAACTATTTAAACTTTCTATAATTATCTTCTGATTGTCATTCCAAACGCCCTGCCCATAAAAAAAGCTACTCAATATAATATTTTTGTAATTTTCATTATTTTTTATAAAATCTAAAACTAAATTTACACAATTTTTATCTTTTGGATCAAAAATTAACTCTTTTAAATTCGCAACTGATTTTTCAAGTGATTTTGCTAGATAACTTTTTTTATTATTTATAAACCAATCTTGTCCGGGACGAAGTTTTGAAATATCTGCAGTAATTAATAAGCAATTATTTATTTTTAAATTTTCATAAAATTCTTTTATAGCCGCTGATGCTAAATATTTTGATAATTTTTTTTCAGGTAAAATAACTTTATATTCTAAATCAACTAATTTTTTATTCTTAAATTCTATAATCTTGTTTATCTGTTCTTCTAAAATTAATTTTTTTTCTTGTGAAATATAATTTAACTTATTATTAAGTTTTTCAATTAAATCAATATCTTGATTTTCTTTTTGGGCCGAATAAATTATTAAGTTAAAGCCTGCAAATATTGAATCTAAAACAAGATCTGATAAATCAGATTTAATTTGTACACCAGCCATAAAAAAATCATCTGTAATCAAAAAAGCATTTTTATTTTTATCTTTTATCCAATTAACAACTTTAGGTGATAATGTAGCAGGTAAATTTTCAAATATATTTGGATATTTTGCGTGAGTAACCATTATAAATGGATCAGATTTACTTTCTAAAATTTTTTTAAACGGTAACACATGTTTTTTAAATTCTTTTTTACTTAATTTAACTTCAACTTGATGTAAATGAGTATCAAGCCCACCGCCCCCTAAACCCGGAAAATGCTTATAAACAGGAATTATGCCTTCAGATTCCAAGCCTGACGCAAAAGCTGAAGAAAGCTCAAAAATTTTTTCCGGATCACTAGAAAAAGTTCTTGAACCTAAAACAAAATTATTTGGATCGAATAAATCCAAGCTGGGCGCAAAATTCATATTAATACCGGCATCACGCATCTGTTGTTCAATTAATTTACCTGATAAAACCGAGTATGTTCTATTTATTTCACCTAAATTTTTTGGCGCAGGTACGGAAAAAAAGCCTCCGGTTTCATTTGTTCGCGATACTATGCCACCTTCCCAATCTATAGCTATTATTAATTTTGGAATTTTTAATCTTTTTGCTTCATTTTGTAAAAACGCTGTAAGTTTTTTTGTCTCTTGTCGATTTTTTACATGTTGAGCCAAAAGCATTACTCCGGCAGGTTTAGTTTTAGAAAGCCAAGTTGCAAGATCTTTTTGAGAACTTGTATTTGGCAAAGTTAATATAAAAAATTGACCGGAATTTAGAGAAAATAGATTATTAAAAAATAAAATTAAAATAAAAAATATTTTTTTCATAAAATTTCTTTGTTATTCAATTATAAATTTAAAATTTTCAAAAATAATTTTATAAACCAAATCTAAGTAATACAAATCTAAATTACTTTTAATAATAAGCTCATGTAATGGTGTTATTGCATTTATGCCTTCAGGCAAAATTTTACTTTTAAAAAATATATCTTTATCAAAATCACCACTTTTTATTAGTTTACCAACCTCAAAACCAAACATAAAATTTTTACCAAATGGGCTGGTAGAGCTTAGATAAAGATCACCAAAACCTGAAAGACCATATATTGTTTCTTTTTGTCCGCCAAGAGTAATTATTAAGTTAGATGCATTTTCAAATGCTTTTGTGACAATAAATGCAATTGTATTTTTACCCAGTTGATAACCTGAGGATATTCCGGCCAAAAGAGATATTACATTTTTTAACGCACCACCAACTTGGACACCTATTAAATCTTTTGATTCATCGATTTTAAAATAATTATTTTTTAATATATTATTTATTTTTAAAGAATAAAAATCATCACTTCCGGCAAGAACCGATCTGGTAAATTGTTTTTCAATAATTTCATGAGCAAAATTTGGACCGGATAAAGCAAAAACTTTATTTTTATTTTCCAAAACAGACTCTATTATTTGTGTTGGAAACAATAAAGTTGATTCTTCAATTCCCTTGCTTAAAGAAATAAAAACCTGATCTTTTGTAATATAATCTTTTACTTCAACTAAAACTGATCTTAAAAATTTTACAGGTATTGCTTGAAATATAAAATTTGTATCTTGAATAACTTGTTTTAGATCATTGGTTACCAATATATTTTCATTTAATTTAAATCCGGGTAAATAAAGTTTATTTTCATGTTCAACATTAATTTGAAAAACTAAATCGTTTTCATATGACCACAGATAAACATTAAATCCGTTATCTGCCAAAAGATTCGCTATAGCTGTGCCAAAAGCCCCGGCACCCAATACGGAAACTTTTTCT
>JAHIKO010000028.1 GCA_018897535.1 Candidatus Dependentiae bacterium | reverse complement strand
TTGGATACCAAACTAAAAAATATTTTAGTACCGGAAAACATAGTCTTATCTTTTTGGAACCCAGAAGATGTTTTCTGTACTTATGTAGATTTCGAACCGTTAAGATGTAGAATTTTTTTAGAAAATAAAGCTGAAATTATAAAAAAATATTCAGATTTTATTAACAAAAGTCCATTACTATTGGAAACCTATTACAAATACAATGATTCTCTAAAATATATTAGTAAATTATTTATGTTTTATGGTGCAATAGCTCTTCCATCATCTATAATTTTTGGAAAAAATATTTTACCCGATATAACAATTTTTGGAAAAAATATTTCACCAAATGTAGAAGATTTTAAACACTTGTCACCAACAACATTTTCAGGAGTTCTTGCTTGGACAATAGGCTTAGCTACTTCAGAAAAAACATCAGATAAAACAAAAACAGTTATATCCACATGGAATAATGAAAAAAATGTGATAGAGGAAATTGCATATTTTGATGAAACTGCGGCTTTATTTAAATATACTCATAAAAAAATCTCTCTTTTATCTGAATATTTAACCAACATCAAAGAAATAGAAAAAATATCTTTAGAATATCCGGAATTTGCCGAATCACTACCGGTCATAAAAAATTTCTCAAAAATGTTACAAGAACTAAGAGAAAAATCACCGAATTTTGATACTTTAATAAACCTACTTGAAACAAAAACCATCAAAGGAAAATATTGTAGACTGGAATGGTTTTCAAGAGTTTCTATTGCATACAGATTAATGAACGAACAAAAAGAAAATTTTATACCTTTAATGCTTGCCGTTGGTGAAATTGATGCACAACTAACAATAGCTAAAATTTATAAAGATTTTCAAAATAAAGATGTAACATTTTGTTTTCCTGAATTTATAGAAAATTCAGAAACTCCTCAGCTTTCAATAAAAGATTTTTGGAATCCTCTTTTGGATCCGGAAAAAGTAGTTACAAATTCTATTGATCTTGGTTGTAATGGTCATCCAAGAAATGTGATTATTACAGGACCAATTGCAGGAGGAAAATCGACAATAACAACTGCAATAATCTATTCTGCAATTCTTGCACAAACATTGGGAATTGCTCCGGCAAAAGAATTAAAAATGAGTATGTTTAATTTTATTCGAACCTATTTTAAGATAACTGAAGATATTGCTGCCGGATTATCACATTTTAATGCAGGAGTGACGCGAGCTATGCAATTGCTTGTTACCGCCAAAAATCTAAAAGATAATGATTTTGCAATTTTTGGCGTAGATGAACTTTTCAACGGAACTTCTGAGGATGAAGCGAAACCACCCGTAGAAACATTTTTACAAGAACTTGGCGAAAATTCTAAAGTAATTTTGATTACAAACACCCATTTACACGAAATAACAAATCTTGAAAAAACAGGATTTTTTGAAAACTGTCAGGTTCCTGTTTTAGAAAAAGAAAATGACGAAATAGAGCCTTTGTATAAAATAATTCCTGGAATATCAATGCAAAATGATGTTGTATTAAAACTTTTAGCAAAACGAGGTATAAATCCAGAGTTTATAAAAAAAGCTCAAAATTTATTGGAAAATAAAAAGCAAAAAAAATTATTAACGCTACAAAATGAAACTAGAGAGATTTAAATTACTTTTAAAATTTTTATGGACTAAAGATAATAAAATAAGAAAATCAATTTTATTATCTTTAGTCCTTGGTATAATTGCAATTCTATTAAACATAATTACACCCATAATATTTAAAAGCGTAATAAACAGTCTTTCCAATATAACAGCTAAACCAACATATTTTATATATATCATACTTGTTACCTATGGTCTTACATGGTTGATTGGACAAATAACATCAGAATTTAAATCAATATTAATATTCAAAGCATTAGAAAGAGGATCTAGAAATTTAAGTCTACAAATCTTTGATAAACTACATAGTCTTTCACTACGCTTTCATATAGAAAAAAAAACCGGGGCAATTATAAGTTCCATTGAAAGAGCTCAATTTGGCCTGGATTCAATTTTTTGGGGAATTTTTTTATATATAATTCCAACTTTGATAGAAATTATTTTAGTTATATCAGTATTAACTTTTTTTTATGGAATTTATTACAGTATTATTTTACTTTTTTTAATTATTTTATATTTATTATTCAGTCTATTTTCAATAGAACGCTTTACAAAAAAACAAGAAGTATATAACCAAAAAAGATCCCAAGCCTCCGCAAGAATGATAGACAGCCTTATAAATTTTGAGACAGTAAAATATTTTAACAATCAAAAATTTGATCGATCAGAATCTGATAAATTTTTACAAGAACAAGAATCAGCCGGAGTTAAAAAATATTATTCTTATTCATTAATTCAACTGGGTCAAAATATAATAATAGGCATATCTCTTTTACTTGTTACAATTTTTTCAGGAAGAGCCGTAATAAATAATCAAATAAATATTGGTGATTTTGTTCTGATAAATAGTTATATACTTCAATTTGCCATGCCATTACACCACATAGGACATATTTTACGCCAAGTCAGAAACGGCCTTAATGATATGGATGAAATTTTTAATTTATTTGAAAAAGAAAATGAAATAAAAGATTCTCCAAATGCCATAGATATTAAAATTAGCAGCCACTCGATTAATTTTGAAAATATTTCATTTTCATATAATAAAGAAAGAGAAATTCTTCATAATTTATCTTTTTCGATTCCAAGCGGAAAAACAATTGCCATTGTCGGGCCTACAGGCTCAGGCAAATCCACAATAACCAAAATATTATTTCGATTCTATGATGTCACGACTGGATCAATTTTAATAAATAACAATAACATAAAAAATATTACTCAAAATTCGTTACACCAATTAATAGGCGTAGTTCCTCAAGAAACAGTGTTATTTAATAATACAATTTATTACAATATAGCTTATGGAAAACCTGGAGCAACACAAGAAGAAATTGAAATGGCTGCACAAAAAGCCCACTTAAAAAAATTTATACAAAGTTTACCTGAAGGGTACAATACAATTGTTGGAGAAAGAGGATTAAAACTTTCCGGCGGCGAAAAACAAAGAATTGCAATTGCACGCGTAATTCTAAAGCAGCCTTCAATCTATATTTTTGATGAAGCAACATCATCTCTTGATTCTGTAACAGAAAAAGAAATTCAAAGAAATATCGAAGAAATTTCACAAAGTGCAACAACTTTAATTATTGCTCACAGATTATCAACAATAATTCATGCGGATAAAATTATCGTTCTAAATGACGGCCAAATCTCAGAATACGGAACTCATCATGAATTATTACAATTAAATGGAATTTATAAAAACCTCTGGAATAAACAACAAAATCAATAATTCTTTATAGACTTTATAAAAAATAATATATATGATTTTAATCAGTTTTTATTCTTATACATATTTTTTTAGGAGATACTTATGAAAATATCAATAAACAAAATATCTATTTTAGGTAATGTTTCAAATTTAACTCTTGGTTCCAATGGAACTTATGTTGAAGGGTATACCAGCGGTAAATCTTATCACAATTAGTTAAGTATTAAAATTAGCGCTTAATTTTTATATTTATTTTTTATAGAAAGTTACTATGAAAAGACAAAATATTATAATTTTAGGTAATGTTTCGATTTTAACATTTGGCATGCAAGGACGATTTAGTGAGATTTTTAGCGTTAGTGGTCCATCTCACAGTAAATTTTAAGAAAGAAATTCTATGAAAATATCAATAAACAAAATATCCGTTTTAGGTACTGCATCTTTACTTACACTTGGTTGTGGCTCTAAAAGCAACGAAAACTTCGGACCATACATTCGATGCTAATCTTCACAGAACCATACAATAATTAATTATGCAAAAAATAAATTTTTCTTTAACCCCTCATATTTACGCAGCAGAATTTGATAATTCGATAATAATTTTAGATAGTTCAACAGATAACTATTTAAGTTTAATCGAAGAAGCTGCTCAAAATTTTAAATTGGTTCTTAATTCAAATTTTTATTTAAACGAAGAAAATAAATTTGTTTTGAATGAAAATGAAAATTTAGAAAAAAATAATTTAGATATTGAAGAGCTTAATGAGTGGATTGCTCATTTTATTGAAAGTAAATACATAATTAAAACAACAGGTGAAAGAAAATTTATTGTCTCATTGCCATTAAAATCCGGAGGACTTATTGATTACCAATGGGATCAAAAGCCCTCCTGGAAACCTTTTGCAAAATCTTCAAAAATACAAATAATAAAAGCCTTTTTTGAACTAAAAAAAATTCATAACATAATGGTAAAATTAGGAATAAAGGGAATTCTTGATATAATTCAAAATATATCAAAAAATAGAAAAAATTTATTTATTCCATCTGAAAAAGAAATAGAAAGGCTTTCATCTGCAGTTGATGCAGCATCACTTCTTTACAAAAAAAAGACATATTGTCTTGCATGGGCGGCTACTTTTGTAGTATTGGCCTTGAAAAAAAATTGGAAATGCAGTCTGGAAATAGGGGTTCAGGCAAATCCATTTTATGCCCACGCATGGGCTATAATTAATCAAAAAGTAGTAAATGATGATCCGAAAATTGCTCAAGTTTTAGCAATAATTTTAAAAGAACCTAATTTTTAAAACATTAAACAGGAATCATTTATGGCATATCTAATTGGATATTTTGGCAAAAATAAAAGTCAAGAAAAAAATAATTCTTTAATTAATCTTGCATTGGAATATTCAGATAAAGACAATTTAACTACTGTAAATATAGATAATGGTTTTATAGTTGCCGGATATAAAAAAGAAAATCAAAATCACTACAATCATATAATGCCACTAAATTCTGATAATGGAATATTTGTAGGAAAAACTTTTGATAGCAATAATTATGATTCTGTAAATTTTAGTGATTTAAATGAAAATCAAATAAAAGATTTAATAAAAAACCCTGAAAAAATATCTCAATCTCTTTGGGGTAGATACATAGGTATTTTATATGATAATACAACTCAAAACCTAAGATTAATAAGAGATCCTCAGGGTTTATCTTCCATTTTTTATATTATAGAAAATAACGAAATATTCTTTTCAACAGAAATTGCATTAATTTATAAAATTCTTAAACATAAACCGGAAATAAATTTTGATTTTTTTGTACAACACCTTATTCATACAAATTGGGCGCTTGAATCAACACCATTTAAAAATATCAAAGAGCTTTTGCCCGGAATGGGTTTGAATTTTAATATAGATGGAACATATTCAAGCAAATTACTTTGGGATATAAATTCATTTAAAGGCTCTTTTGTAAAAGATAAAAATAAAATAGAAGAAGAACTTTTAGAAAAACTAAGAGCCACAATTAAAGCCTGGTTTAAGGATAGCTCAGGAATTTGCGTTGAACTTTCCGGAGGCACAGATTCTTCCGGATTAATGCTTTTATTAAATGATATTTTTAAGGGAAGTAAAAAAATAGTTCCGGTAAATTATATAGATAGCCAAGTTCAAGCTTCAAATGAAATTGAATATGCAAAAGAAATTGCAGATCTATGCAACACGCAATTAAATTTTATAGATTGGCAAACGACATCAATTTTGGATAAATTGCCTCAAGATTTCCGCCCTAACAGACCCACAACGTTTAATCTTTTCCATAATTTACGTAAACAAACATTTGATCTAATGGCAAAAAACAATTGTTCAGACCTTGCAAATGGACAAGGTGGAGATCATGTTTTTCTAGCACCACCACCGGAATCTGCAATAGCAGATTATTTATTAGAACGTGGTTTATTTGGCATCACAAAGCCAATAAAAGAGTTAAGTGGAATTTATAGAACATCTTGGACCAATTTATTAAGCAAAAACAAAAAAACTTTATTTGGATACTATAAAAAAAATAGATATAAAAATGAAGAAGATATTTTGAATTTAAATAAAGATGTTTTACAAAACACTAAATATGAAAAATTTTATCTGGAAGATATTTTTAAAAAAATTCATCCCGGCAAGGCATATCATATTGAAGCATTAAGTCATGCAGTAACATATTCAGAAAGAGATACAGGATCACTTGGTTGGGCAGAATCTCATCCAATACTTTTTCAACCTATAGTTGAACTTGGACTTAAAATTCCAACATACCAATCGTTTGAAGATGGATACGATAGAATATTTTTCAGAAAAGCCATAGACAGAATAAATAATTCAAAATCTATGTGGAGAAGAATAAAAGGACATACAACAGGATCTATGCTTAA
>JAHIKO010000027.1 GCA_018897535.1 Candidatus Dependentiae bacterium | reverse complement strand
TATTAAAGATGCCACAAAAGAGCCTAAAAAACCTTGTCCTATTCCAAATAATGTGGAAACATCAAAACAAAATTCCCTAATCTTTTCTAAAATAATCATGATAAAACATTCTTCCCAACAAACCAAAAACACCAAAAACTATAAAAACATCAGCTAGATTAAATATGGGCCAATGCCAAGATTTTATATATAAATCAACAAAATCTATAACTGCACCATATATAAATCTATCAAGCAAATTAGAATAGGCTCCGGCTAAAATAAAAAAGTTAAACCAAGTTGATTCACCCTTTTTAAACATAATCGATGTATACATAAGAAAAATTACGATAAAAATAGCAATAAATATAGATAAAATATAAAACAAACGATCTTGGCTAAAATTTAAAAATCCAAAACTCACACCTCTATTAAACGACAATGTGATATCAAAACCGTCAAAAATTTTGATAGATCCATTTTTAAAATTATCTAAAACAAAATTTTTTGATAAGCGATCCAGTGTCATCAAAAAAGCCGTCAAAAACCAAGATAATACCCAATAAATTTTTTGTTTTTTTGTTCTAAAAAACTTAATATTGCTCAAAATTAATCCCTCAATTTTATATCTAATTTTTCAAGTGTTTTTACAGCATTATGCCAAACCTCATCTATCTGTACTTTTTCTATTGTTTTTTCCGGGTCGGCCAATAAAATTCTAAATGTTAAAGATCTTTTATCTGACCATTCTTCACGTTCAAAAGAGTCTATCAAATCAACATTTATTATTAAATCGCTTACTTTTTTAAGTTTTGATTCAATATCAACAGTCTTAACATTTAGTGGAACAAATAAACTTAAGTCAAAATATGTTTCTTGATATTTTAACAGTGGAACAAATTTCTTTGTTTTTACCGTATGATTAATTAAAAAATCACCATCCAAGTCAAAAAAGAAAGCATCACTTTCTGGCAAAACATCTAATTTTGATAAAAATGAAGGATCAACTTTTCCTACTATGCCTATTTTTTTACCATCCAAAAATATTTTGGCTGTTTGATATGGCATTGCCCATACATAATCAGGTTTTGTTACCTGTTCCCAAACTGTTTCTTTAAAATCAATTCCTACCAAGTTTAAAATATCTGTAATGTAAGATTTGCAAGAATAAAAATTTACATCCGACTTTTTCTCAAAAAAGATACCTGCTAAAGATCGTTTTTCTACAATATCATCTTTAACGCCCTGTTTCCAAACCCTGCCAAATTCAAAAAAACGAAGACTATCGCGATATGCAAAATTATCTTTTATATTCTTAAATAAATTTATCAATAAAGAATTGGTTAATCTGTACATATCGGTAGAAACCGGATTTACCACCTCGGCTACAATATTTTCAATTTTTAGCCCTATGGATTGCAAAAATATCTCATTTAAAAAGATATAATTCTGTTGTTCAGTCATTTTTGCAGTATTAATTAAGTAATTTTTTATATCTCTTAATCTAAAGATATGTGATAAATCATTTGGTATTTTTGAAATTTGAGGTAATTCCAAACCAATTTTATCATAACCATAGAAACGTATAATTTCTTCCAGAATATCTTCTTTTATGCTTATATCTTTTGAACTTCTAAAGCTTGGAACAAGAATTGAATATATTTTTTCAGGAAACCCATTTTTTTCTTGAGTATTTATTTCAACTTTAAACCCCAGTCTTGTCAGAGGCAATGTAACATCATATTCTTGTAATTCTATGCCGGATTTTTTTTCCAAAAATTCATGCGATAATTCAATTTTCACTTCTTTAGCCGGAGTTCCAACTGAAATTATTTCATCTGCTGCAACAAATTCCAATTTATAACTTCTTAGTAAATTTAAAAAACGCAAAATTGCTTGCGTTGTTAAATTTTTATCCAAAGTTTTTTCAAATCGCATTGAACTTTCAGTTCTTACTTTATGTCTTAATGACGTTCTACGAATTACAGCAGGATCAAAATTTGCCGATTCAAAGAACACCGATATGGTATCTTTTGATATTCCGGAATAATATCCCCCCATAATTCCCGCAAGTCCCAAAACTTTTTTATTATCTGCTATTACCAAATCTTGTTCAACCAATTCAATTTCAACTTCATCCAATAGTTTAAGTTTTTCCTGTTTTTTTGCAGATCTTGCAACAATTTTTTCGCCTTCAATCATTTTTGCATCATAAACATGCACAGGCTGAGACCAATCAAGCATTAAATAATTTGTAAGGTCAACAAGCATATTTATAGGTCTTACATCAATCTTTAAAAATCTACTTAAAATCAAAATATCGGTAGGTCTATTTTTGATGCTTTCAAAATAAATTCCTGAAAATCTTGCACAAGCAGACTCATCATCAATAACTATCGATATTGGATTGGTTTTGGTTATTTTTGTCTTTTTATCAAAATCAAATACAGGTTTTTCATCTAAAAATTTAGATTCCGGCAAAAATTCAAGATCCATAAAAGCTGCAATTTCTCTTGCAAAGCCTCTATGACACCACATGTCGGGTCTGTTTGTTATAGATTTGTTATCAACTTCAAGTATTACATCTTCTGTTTCAAATTTTTCTTTCCAAGAACCATTCAATTCTTTTTCTTGTAAGTATAAATCCGGGATAAGACCTTCTTTTGCCAAATTAAAGTCATTTAACTTTGCATAACGAATTCCCAATTCATCACTTGTTACCATAAAATAGTGGTTAATAATTGCATCGGATCTTACCGGAAAGCTTTCATCTTTATCCCATTCGGGAATATTTAATTTAATGCTTTTATGGTTAATTTCTATTACTCTGCCTATGGCAAAATTCTTTAAATTAAATTTTACTTTATAAAAATCTTCCATTTCGCCGGAAACGGCATTAAATTTAGAAATAAGATAATCAATATCTTGCTTGCGCCAATCGGCATTGATATGATCAAATATCCAAGAAAGAGAAAGTTTCATAAAATAAATCCTGATTTAAAAACAACTATTTAAACTTTTACGTTATTATATATAAATTTATATATAATATTTAAAAGCTCAATAACAAAAAAAGGATATTTTGACCATTTCTATTCAAATAAAAATTTAGTCTAGAAATTTTTATATAAAATAGCTTTTTTATTTAATAAACCTTCGTTAAATTTTTTATCTTGATCTTGAAAGCTAAAATCACCGAACAAAATATTGGATTTTTCTTTAAGTCTATCAGGATTTAAAGTTATAGATTTTTTTGTAAAATTTATAAGAATTTCAGCCATTTTGTCATTTATTTCATCTGGGGCATCTTTTTTATCGTTATACTCTTTATATGGTTCAAAATCTTTAAAAAATTCATCCAAATCTTTAGACTCAACCAAAATAAAATTATAAAGACCTCTTATAACAATTTGATATGATTTAATAAAATCTACGGTTGGCAATCCGGAATTAGCAATTTTAGTTCTGGTATGAAACCATTCTCCGGCTGAAAAAAATGACAATATTGTACTAAATGGTGAAATATAAAAGATATTATCTTTATCCCAAATAAGAGTTTTTTTAACCGGAAGACTATATAATATATGAGCTTTTTCAGTTAAACCGCTTCCTAGAAAAAAATATAAAGTAGAAGCTTTTGGATCACCAATCATTCCACCAAATAAATTATTTGCAAAAGAAATTGATCTAAACTGCCCAGTCTCATCTAAAAAGAATTTTTCCCTAAAATTTGTGTCCAGTTTACCCTCATCATTTTCAAAGACATTAGAATATCTGTACAAATAAAAATCATTTGATTTTGAGTGATTTTCAATTTCGGTATCAAATATTTTATTAAATATTTTTGTTTGATATTCAAAAAATTTTGATTTAACATAATCAATATTTATTTCATCTTTATTCTCAGGAAACAAAACTTCAATCATTTCTTTAGATTTATTATATTCTTTAATCCCATAAACCTCAGTAACAAAATTAAACATAGATTTATAATTAATAAGATTAAACATCGATAAATAAAAAGATCCAGTCTCAACACCAAAAATAAAATCTTTCATATCTGGAACAAAATCTTTTAGCCTGGTTCTTGGCGAACGATCAAAACCAAAAATATTGCTCTGCATATTAAAAATATTGTTTTTTTCAATACTATATCCGGCTAGTAAATAATAATAAAAATCTTTGACAGATGTTAAAACATTTTCTTTTATAACATTTTTGAAAGATTCTATTAAAAAACTAAATATTTCTTTTAATTCTTTATCTTTATTGGAATTTAATATCTGAATAATTAAATTATTTACATAATAATTACTATATACGATAAACGAATGGTTATTGAAACCGTCGATATTTTCTATGATTTTTTCAGTATTTAAATCATCTAAAAATGAAATTTCTAAGTAAAAATTTGTTTTAGTTATAGGACCGCAAATTTTTTCTATTTCATCTTTCATTTCTTTAAATTTACAAAAAAGATTTGAACCAAGATTTTCTGAATAATCAGCTACATTTTGACCGTTCAAAAAAGCATTTTTTAAATTTTTAACATTATCCGGAATATCAAATAAATTTTTATCTTTATCATAATCTGTGAAATATGCCAAAGTAAAAGCCATTTCTAAAAATATATTTGGCACATACAAAACATCTAAATTGGAATTATAAGTTTTTACCTTTTCTCTTATAATTTTTTCTTCAGTTTCTGATTCAGCCTTGGTTTGATCAAATAAAGAATTTTTTAAATCATTATCATCTAAAAGTTCTTTATTAATAGAACTCATTGGATAAGAATACTTATTCAAAATATTTTTATATACATAGTTATAAGTAACTAAATCAACGATTTTTTTTGATTTCTCTAATTCTTCAAAAACAATATAAAAAGATTTTAAAGGTTGAAATAACGT
>JAHIKO010000026.1 GCA_018897535.1 Candidatus Dependentiae bacterium | reverse complement strand
TTAAAGTGTTCTTCAGCTAAATATCTTTCATGCTCTGATTGTAAATCGGTTCCCCATTCAACAGAATACTCGAATTTTTTGGTAGCATTTTTAAGTATTTCTATTGCTTTTGTATATTCAAGCCGCTCAAAAGGTTGTGCTAAAACATTTTTTAATTTATCTATAACTCCAGGACTTATAAATTTATTAAAAAATTCAATATCCTGTGGGCATTTTTCTAAAACAGATTTAATGCAATGTTTTATATAATCTTCAGCGCAATTCATATTGTCTTTAATATCGGCAAAAGCCATTTCAGGTTCTATCATCCAAAATTCTGCCAAATGTCTTGAAGTATTAGAGTTTTCTGCTCTGAATGTTGGTCCAAAGGTATAAATGTCTGAAAGTGCGCAGGCATAAGTTTCACCTTCAAGTTGTCCTGATACTGTTAAATATGCAGGTTTTTCAAAAAAGTCTTTTTTGTAATCAATATTATTTTTATCTGTTTTTGGTAAATTTTCGGGATCAAGTGTTGAAACTCTGAACATTTCTCCTGCGCCTTCGCAATCTGCGGCTGTAATTATTGGTGTATTAATGTATAAAAAGCCTTTTTGTTGGAAAAATTCATGAGTTGCAAATGCCAAAGTGTTTCGAACTCTTGCAACAGCGCCAAACGTATTGGTTCTTGCTCTTAAATGAGCTATTTCTCTTAAAAATTCAAAAGAGTGTCTCTTTTTTTGTAAAGGATATTTTTCAGGGTCACATTCTCCGAGTATATCAATTTTTTTTGCAAGAAGCTCAAAGGCTTGTTCTTTTCCTTGGCTTTTTACTAAATCGCCTGTAACGCTTACAGATGCACCTGTTGTTATTTTTGATGTAATCAACTCGTATTCCGGTATGTCAGAATTTAAAATTATTTGTAAATTATTAAAACAAGACCCGTCATTTACTTCTATAAAAGAAAAATTTTTAGAAATTCTTGAAGATTTAATCCAGCCCATAATTTTAAATTCTTTGCCAATATCTTTTTGTGTTATTTGGCTAATTTTTGTACGCATTATATCTCCGTAATTGATTTTTAATTATAAAAATTTCTATTCTATCCAGATCTTTAATATTACAAATAATTTAAATTCTATAAAGAGGATTAAGATGCTTCTTACTCAAATATTGAAAACCAATGCGAAAAAACACGGATCAAAAATTGCATTTTCGCAAAAAATTGGATATAGAATCTGCAGTTTTAATTATGCACAAATATATGAAAAGGCTATAAAGTTTGCAGTATTTTTGCAAAGTTTGAACATTAATAAGGGTGATAAAGTTTTAATTATTGCACCGAATTCTCCTTATTGGGGAATAGTTTATTGGGGTACTATATTAAATGGATCAATTTTAGTTCCAATTAACATTCAAAGTAGTTCTGAAATCGTAATAAAAATAATAGAACAAACAGAGCCAAAACTTATTATAAAAAGTAAATTTTTAAATTTAGATTTATCCGAAGAAATAAATAGTTTATATATTGAATTTTTATCTGATTATATAGATGAATTAAATAAAAAGAATTTTATTCAAACAGATTTGCAAGAGAATGATTGTGTGGAGATTTTGTATACTTCGGGAACTACAGGCGATCCAAAGGGAGTTGCGCTAACGCATAAAAATATATTTTCAAATGTAATTGCCGTATCTAAAATAGTCCCATTAAAACTTGGGCAAGAACGATTGCTATCTATTTTACCATTAACGCATATTTTTGAACAAACTATAGGCTTTTTTTTAGCTCAAAAATATGCCGCTCATATTGTATATGTTCATTCATATTCTTATATAAAAGACTTACTTAAAGAATATAAGATTACGAAATTATTGGCAGTTCCTGAATTTTTAAAAGTTCTAATGAAAAATATAGAAGACCAATATGCAAAAAAAGGTATGTTTGGCTTATTTAAAATTTTTAAAAAAATGGCTTATAAATTTAATTATAATTTTTTATCCAAATTAATATTTTTTCCTATACATAAAAATTTTGGCTGGAACTTAGATATATTGGCGAGCGGTGGCGCATTTTTAGATCCCAAGCTAGAAAAAGATTGGAATTCCTTAGGATTTGTAATTTTACAAGGTTATGGATTAACTGAAACATCACCGGTTATAAGTTGTAATAGCTTAAATTATAAAAAACTGGGTTCTGTAGGCAAAATTATAAGTAATGCTGAAGTTATATTGGGGAAAGATAATGAAATTTTAGTAAAAGGTCCGTGCGTTTTTTCCGGTTATTATAAAAACGAAGAAAAGACAAAAGAATCATTTGATGAAAATGGCTTTTTTAAAACTGGGGATATTGGATATTTTGATAATGAAAATTTTCTATTTATAAAAGGCCGAAAACGTTATGTAATAATTGGGCCAAATGCACAAAATATTTTTCCGGAAGATATAGAGCAAGAATTAAATGAAATAGCTGGAGTCAAAGATAGTTGTGTTTTAGGATTAACATCTAAAACAGGCAATGTCAGGATACATGCAGTTTTATTACTGGATAATAATAATGTAAACCCCGAAAAAATAATTGAAATAGCAAATTTAAAATTGGCAACATATCAAAAAATTTCTGATTTTACGGTTTGGCAAGAACCTGATTTTCCAAGATCAGCAACAAAAAAAATAAAAAGAGAAGCTGTTTTGAATATTGTAAACGATATTTTTTTAAATAAAGTTAAACAAAAGAATGAAGTTGGCGTAACGCCTTTAATAAAATTACTGAATCAAATTAGTGGTATTTCTGAAAATTTAATAAATAACCAGACCAGAATAATATCTAACTTACAATTAGATTCACTTATGCGAGTTGAGCTTATATTAAGAATAGAGCAAGATTTTGGTGTATTACTTGATGAATCTTTAGTAAATGAAAACACTACCGTAAGTAGCTTGCAAGAATTAATAGATAAAAAAGAATCAGTAAAACGAGTAATTATTTTGAAAAAATGGCCTAGAACTTTTTGGGCTTCCATTATAAGAGCTTTTGCCCAATTTAAAATAATATTGATTAGCAAAATTTTTTTCAGAATTAAAGTAAGGGGTTTTTATAATATAAAGAATATAAGTGAACCGGTATTATTTATGCCTAATCATATAAGTTATGCAGACCCGTTAGCAATTCTAATGGCATTGCCATATAAGTTTAGGAAAAAATTATGTTTTGCAGCTGCAAAAGATGTTTTATATGGTGAATTTAAATATATATCCTGGCTTTCCGATTTGTTTTTTAATTCTTTTCCATTACCTCGAGGCAATGGCGATAATATTAAACAGGGCCTAGATTCAATTGGGCAACTTTTGGATAAAAATTATTCCATAGTTGTATTTCCTGAGGGGAAAGTTAGTGACAGCGATTTTTTACCATTAAAAAGGGGGGCCGGGCTTATGGCCGTGGAAATGGGTGTCCCTGTTATTCCTATAAAGATAACCGGTACTAAAGACATTGTTCCTTATGGAAAACTATTTCCAAGAAAAATAGGTAAAGTAATAGTTGAATTTGGTCGGCCTTTATATTTTAAAAAAGCTACTCAATATCAAGAGGCTACTAATATTATTGAATTAAATATGCGGCAATTATAAACTTTGTCTTTTACTTATTGGTAGCGTGACGGTTTTTCAATCTATCTTAGATCAAAATTATTATAATAAAGTTTAAATATTTTTTGAAAAAAACATTTTTTGAATGAAAAGTTATTAATTTTAGCTATAAATCGATAATATACTCAAAAAGTCGATCTGATTGATATTTTGCCTGTTTGAAAATATGTTTAAAATATAGCTATTTTGGTGCATAAAAAATAATTTGAAAAAAAATTAAAAAAATCCTTGCAAAGAAAAATGATTGGTGTATTCTATAACCATCGTCGAACGAATGACGAAGCAAAATGGAGTGAAAAAGTTTGAAAAGTTCTTTGAAATACATAGTTTTCAGGTAAGAATTTTAAAAATTTCCTGAACCCAAAAGATTCTTAAAAATTCCGATACGGAGAGTTTGATCCTGGCTCAGAATGAACGCTGGCGGCGTGCCTAACACATGCAAGTCGAACGAGAAAGTTTCTTCGGAAACTAGTACAGTGGCGAACGGGTGAGTAACACGTGAGAATCTACCTTTTAGTGAAGGATACCCTCGAGAAATCGAGACTAATACTGCATAAGCCCTGCGGGGGAAAGACGGCCTCTTTGCTGTCGCTAAAAGATGAGCTTGCGGACTATTAGCTAGTTGGTAGGGTAATGGCCTACCAAGGCGATGATGGTTAGCCGACCTGAGAGGGTGACCGGCCACACTGGAACTGACACACGGCCCAGACTCCTACGGGAGGCAGCAGTGGGGAATATTGCACAATGGGCGAAAGCCTGATGCAGCGACGCCGCGTGGAGGATGACGGTCTTCGGATTGTAAACTCCTGTTAAGTGGGAAGAAAGACTCATAAGTAATATGTATGAGGGATGACGGTACCACTAGAGAAAGCTCCGGCTAACTTCGTGCCAGCAGCCGCGGTAATACGAAGGGAGCAAGCGTTATTCGGAATTACTGGGCGTAAAGAGCGCGTAGGTGGTTGATTAAGTTGGTTGTTAAATTCCTTGGCTCAACCGAGGTTCGGCAATTGATACTGGTCGACTAGAGGACAAGAGAGAGAAGTGGAATTCTCGGAGTAGCGGTAAAATGCATAGATCTCGAGAGGAACACCGGTTGCGAAGGCGGCTTCTTGGCTTGTTTCTGACACTAAAGCGCGAAAGCGTGGGGAGCAAACAGGATTAGATACCCTGGTAGTCCACGCCGTAAACGATGATCACTAGATGTAGGTTTTGTTTTGCAAGATCTGTGTCGAAGCTAACGCGTTAAGTGATCCGCCTGGGGAGTACGGTCGCAAGATTAAAACTCAAAGGAATTGACGGGGGTCCGCACAAGCGGTGGAACATGTGGTTTAATTCGACACTACGCGAGGAACCTTACCTGGGTTTGACATGTAATCGACGATCATAGAGATATGGTTTTCCAAGTTTACTTGGACGGTTACACAGGTGCTGCATGGCTGTCGTCAGCTCGTGT
>JAHIKO010000025.1 GCA_018897535.1 Candidatus Dependentiae bacterium | reverse complement strand
AATAGAAAAGAAAATTTCCATAGCAAATTATCCAAGACTGATAAATGTTGAGTTGGAAAAAAATAAACAAGCAAAATTTTATTTTGATATATCCGTTGCATCGCCATTATTGCTCAAAGAATGGAAATATTTCATATTCAGAGCACCAAAAAGAAAACGTTATAAAGATCTTGATAAACAAGTTTCAGCATTTATAAAAAAAGAATTAGGTTTATTTAAAAAAAGTAATCCAAATCAAGTGGAAGAATCTGACTGGGTATTTTTTTCAAGCGAATTGGTTAATAATCAAAATGAAACATTACCTAATATTTACGATGGAACTTTTTGGATAAAAATTAATAATAAATTAATGAAAAGACCATTTCAAAGTTTACTTAATGGAAAAAATATCGGTGATAGTTTTATAACCAATAAGCTACCGCTTAACAATGATTTTTCACAAGAAGAAGAACCCAATAATAACTATTCTTTTAAAATAACAATCAAAAAAATAGCTAAAGGCAACCATTTTTCATTAGAATCTTTTAAAAATACATTTAAATTAAAAAGCAAAATAGATATTCATGACAAATTAATAGAAGTTTTTTCTTTCAGAAACGATATTTCGCAAAGAAAATCCATTATCGAAGAAATATTTCATCTTTTACTTTCAAAACATAGATTCGAAATACCAAAACATTTCAGCGTAAGAAGACAAGAAGATATTTTGGATTATCTAAAACACGACCCGGATTATAATGTATACAAACAAAGTGTTGATTTTTATGAACAAGTTATGATGCTTGCTGAAAAACAATTGAAAGAAGAAATTCTTATAGATCAAATGGCTTTTAAAGAAAATATAGCAGTTAATTCAGATGATATTAAAAATTATCTTAATTTATTTAATAACAACAGATTAAGAGAATTTATATATTTCAAACCAATATTGGAAAAAATTGAAGAATCGGATTTCCCGCTACAAACAGGATTATTAAAACAATATGCACTAAGAGAAAAAACATTAAATGAAATAATACATGAATTAACCAAATAATATTTTTATAAAAAATAGGAGAAAAATGGTAATCTCAAATAATAAATTATTTTTATTATTGCATATTTTATTTTTTTTGATGCCAATATTTAAAATAAATTGCATTGAAGTCAAAGTTGATTACGAAACTGAAATACCTCCATTTGGAAATGTACTTCTGTCAGGCAATGTAGATATTGAAAATAAAAAATTTACCTTAAGTGGAACCAAAAATGAAACATTCGATCTCGGTTTTTTAAAAATATCGAACCCATTAATTGGCTTATCAACTCAAAAAGAATTTAGCGCAAATGCAACCGTAAATATTTTGGGGGAAAAAGCGCTACTTGAAATAATAAAATATATACCGAATAAAATAGCTATTTATAAAATAGACCCTACAAAAAAATTAATATTCCCTATAACGCCGTGGACAGATATTGATATAGATTCTTTTATATTTTTAATTAAAAAAGATCTTTACGAATTACAAACAAATATCAAAATTTTTAACCAAGATGCAATACTTAAATTTGGTAAAAAAAGAGCAGTAATACAGCCGGTACAACCATCAATACCTCAAAATATTACACCGCCCCCAAATATACAAACGCCCGAAGCACAAAAAATTTTACCTCAAGTTACTCCTGACAATTATGCAGAATTTAGCATAAAAAATTTAAAACCTTCGGATATTATAAAAAATACTGTATTTGACGCAATAGAATTACAAAATGCCTCTTTTAAAATAGATGATCCATTTACAAAGGGTAAAGATCATCCAATTACAATTAAATGTGTAGCAAATTTAAAAAAATTAAATATCGGCCTGCCAATAGATTTATCAAAAATAGAATCTGAAATTAAATTAAATAAAACAACAGGTTTTACACTTGAAAGCAAATTAAAAGATCTTACAATATCAAATAATATTAATTTAAAGCAAACCAATTTAACAATAATAATCCCGCCAACCATAAAAACTCAACCGATCAAACAACCAGAACAAACTCCACAGACACCCGGCCCAACAAACGAAAATACGCCAACGGAAACACCAACCGAAGAAATAAAACCTGAAATTCAGCCAACAGCAATAGTACCAAAAACAGTTAAAAAACCATCAATATTTTTGTCGGGCAAAGCAGATTTGAATTTGCCAATTTTAGGTGAATTAAATTCAGACTTCTTAGCAGAATATAATAATGGTATATTCACGTTTAAAATATCAATAGATCCTAGAAAAAAAATAAATATTGCAAATATAGGAACATTTGAAAAATGTACGCTAATTTTATCTCAAACCGGTAATTTTGAAATTCAGGGTGAAATAAATTTAGTTGATATTAACTGGATTGGTACATTAAAATTTTCTAAAGCTACCACACCAACAACAAAAACAGAAATCCCTCAAACACCTAACGATCAACAGCCGCCACAATCAGAGCAAATTTCAACTCAACAACCAAAATCAACATTTCAAACCGGTGGATATACTGTTGAATTTTCAGCAATTGCAAAAAAAGAGATTTTTCCATTTAAAAATATTGCAGGATTAAAAGAAATAGCCCAATTAAAAAACATTAAAATATCAAACCCCGGCCTAAGTATAAATACCGATAAAACATTTAGTATTTTGGGGCAAAGCGAATTATTAGGATTTAAATCCAATGTTACCTTGGAAATTAGCAACTTGGGCTTAACATTTAAAGCATTTCCGCCAAAAGGCTGGAAAATATCCGATGCAATAAAGCCACTGGAAGGTACTTTTTTTGATAAGATAGATTTATCAAAAACTCAAATAGTTATTTCGTCTTTTCCTCACATTGATCCAAAATTAAATATAAATTTAAGTAAAGGCATAAATTTGGCTGCCGTAACAAATTTGGCCGACAAAACATTTACCAATGCTAAAAACTTAATTAAAGGATTAGGTAATCAAAGTTTAAATTTATTTGGTTCGCTTGGAAGTCTTAAAGACACCAAGTTAGCTGTAACCTTACCATTTAAAGAAATTAAATTATCCGACAAAGCATTTCTTGAAAATATAAGTTTTTTCTTTACCGGATCAAATCTTGGCCCATCAATGGGGCTTAAAACACAAATAAAAATTATCCCAACTCAAGATGATGATCCATTACTATTCACAGGCGCAGCATCAATTGATATGGCAAAATCCGGAGTAATATTAAGTGGATCAATGCTTGGAAATTGGGAAAATCCATTAGGGCTTGATGGAATTACTCTATCAAATATTGGCTGTGAAGTATCTTTACCTGTATTAACAAATATTGGTATTGCCGGATCACTAATTTTTGACGAAAAAAAAGCTGTAAGTATGGCTACCAAATATTCAACTGACGGTAAAATTGTATTAATGGGAAAATATACAGGTGAACTATTACTTGAAGATATTCTTTCAATACCCGCAAAAGCAAATCCTAATTTTGACATTAAATCATTTAAGAAAAACTTTCCGGATCTTGGTTTTTACGATTCTGAATTCAGATTTGCACCATTGCCAACAAAAATTGGTGAAATAATAATTGAACCGGGAATTTCTCTTAAAAGTCACATGAAATTTTTCAATGACAAAGAAGCTTTTGTTAATATTGGATTGGGTTCTACCGGACTTATTGCACAAGGTTCAATGTCAGAATTTGAACTAGGCCCAATAAAAATTAGCGGCTATGGATTGGATGGAGAATACAATACAAAAGATGACGGTCCTACCATTGATTTTTCCATAACTCCCGAAACGCAGCATTTTATGCTATCAGGTTTAGTTGACATAAGATTAGCAAGTGGACAGGGCGATATTTATATTGGAAGAGACGGCGTTGACATTTATCTTTCTGCAGGATTATTTGATGATCTGTTTGAAGTAAATTATAAACTTAAATCTGTAAAAAAAGATGGCCATTTGGATTTTGATTTTAGTGCAGCATTATCAAATAAATTATATGATTATTTATCTCAAAACATAGTAAAAAATCTTACAATATTTAAGGGAGAAGCAAAAACAAAAATTGAATCTGCAATAAATAATTTGGAAAAAACAGATATAAAGATAAAAAAAATAAATAAAGATATAAAGAAAAAAAATAAAGAAATAGAAAAATTAAATAAACAATACAATCAAATTGCTGCAGCTGAAGAATATTATGATATATAAAAATTTCAAAAATTATATCAAATAGGATAATCATGAATAAATTAATAATTTTTATCGTTTTTTTTTATGCGATTCCGCTTTTTTCAGGAACCGGCACAATCAAAATTAAAAATAATACAAAAAATAATATTATAATTAAAATTACAACAACTACAGATAAAGAATATAAAGAAACGATAGGTCCAAAAAATATTTTTGAAAAAAATTTATCCAGAGCAACCGGTACTCCGGATATCAAAGATATGATTGTAGAATTTCCGGATAAAGAACAAGTTGAAATAGATGGTCATAAAATCAAAGGGCTCCACCTGGACTACAGGCGCTGGACGCATAATGTAAACATAAAAAATAATAAAACAACTTTAGTAGAAATTTTCTATAACCAAGATAAAAATAGATTTGAACGAACCGTAAAACTTGATGATAAATTTTTAGAAAAAAAATCTGAATATATTGGAGATTCAGCGGAATCGGCAATGTTATTTATAAACAAAACACCATATAAATTAATTTTACATATAATGGTTGATGGAAGTTTGGAGTGGGAAACTCTGGAATTGGATGCATATGATCGTTATATGGTTTGGCCCGGAAAATCAGGTGGAACTACAAACGATCTTGATCATATGGCAGTGGAATTTAAAAAACCTTCTGATGTCAAAAAATCTGAAAAACGCTGGTGGCGAGATGTTATAGATAATAAAAAAAATACAATAACTACAATCTACATAGATTATGATAAAACAAATAAACGATTCACAAGATCTGCTTATAGAAACCTGAAAAACATAGAATCAAAAGTTGAAAACATTGGCATAAAATTTAAAGGTGATTATAAACTTCTACCAACAAGACCTAACAAGCGTCAAAACCAGATTAGAGCGGAAATTATTGCTTTAAAAACGAAAATAGCGGCTCTCGAAATAGAAAAGAAATCATTAAATATTTCAAGAAATACTGCCAAAATAGCGCTTGAACAAACATTATTTTTAACTCTTGGTCTTAGCGATTTGGCCCAACAAGCAAGTGAAGGTATGTTAAGTCTATTTAATATAAAAAGTGCCATTCTTTCCGGAAGTATTACGGATTTCGTACAAGGCAGGTTGCCAAAACTCGAAATTGACTGTGAAATAATTGATAAACCTCACCATTTTATAGTGGCATTTGATTTTGCTCACCCGGAAAACACTTTTAAATCACTTGGTAACGACGCCGGAGCCAAATTTGAAAAATAGATAATATATAAACACAGTTTACAGGCTGAAATTAGTTTTTTTGGGTTGTTTTATAATAAAAATTGGTTATAATTATTAACTCTTACGTAAGAAATTTAGATATTAATTGCTTTTCGGGAGTGCAAAATGTCCATAACTTTTAAACCAAGCAGAATAAAAAGAAAAAGAAAACACGGATTCAGAGCTAGAATGAGTACGCGTAGCGGTCGCAAAATATTGAATCGTCGAAGAGCTAAAGGTCGTAAAAGACTAGCAGTTTAAAAATTTAAGGCCGATTACTGTCGGCCTTTTTTTACATGTATTGTCATCCCCTGCGGGGATCCAGTCCTCAGAGAACCAAATGGATATAAAATTTAAAGACCTATTCAGATTCGAAAAAAAAGAAATCGATTCAACATTTCAAAATTCTATACAAAAAGCATCTGTTAACGGCTTAAAACTTTTACAAGCACCGATTCAAAAAGACGCACAATCTTTTGGAAAAATGCTCATAATGACCTCCAGAAAAGTTGGAAAAGCATGCAAAAGAAATAAAATTAGAAGACAATTAAAGTCTATTTTTTACCAAAGAAAACTCTATGAAAAACAATTTAATTCTATTTTAATTGTCTATAAAGCTTCTTTGAATTTATCTTTTGAAGAACTTGAAAAGTTTTTACTCGAAAATATTTAAACATGCACAAATATATACACAAATTAAAAGATCTTTTTATCAAAATTATCTTTTTATTTATTAGATCACTAAGACCTCTTTTGGGACCTCGAGGTACATGTATCTACCCGGTAACCTGCACCAATTATTCAAAATACATGCTAAAATCAAAGCCATTTTATATCTCAATACCACTTATAATTTTACGAGTTTTAAGCTGTAACCCATTAACCGTTTTGTACTGGAAAATTAAGAATAAAATTAAAAAAAGGGTTTAATTTATGAACAAAATAGTCAAAAGAATATTGATTTCGATAATAACTATTTCAATAATATTTTCCGGAATTTATTTGTTTTTAAGCCTGAATAATTTTAATCCAAATAAACCATGCGCCTTTTGTAATCCCAAAGTAATTAAAACTCATACATTTTATGAAGATGAATATGTTATAGGCATGTGCTCACATAGACAAGTAAAACCTTGGCACTGTTTGGTCGTAACCAAAAGACATATTAAAAGATTCGAAGATATTTCTGATAAAGAATTACTGGCCTCAAATAAATTGTTAAAAAAAATTAATATTGCCGTTCAAAAAATAATGGGGCCTGCCTCTTATATTATTTTAGAAAAAAATGGCACAGGACTGCAATCAGTTCCACATATTCATTTTCATTATATTCCTGAAAAAGATACGAATAGCCAATTTATAAGTCTTGGATATCTGTGGGATTTTTTTACTTATATTTTCAAAAAACCAATGTCGACAGAAAAACTTTCTGAATATGTTGATCAAATGAAAGCAATAATCTAAACATGATAAAAAATAAATTTAACAAAATTAAATATTTACTACTTACATCATTTTTAGCCACAGGCACAATTTTATTTTTTAATTACAATTCAAAATTGAAACCTACCGGTAAATTTCAAAAATTAAATTCTTACTCTCAAGTACAAGATCTATTTGATAATTGCACACCAAACACTTTAATCATTTTTGATATCGACGACACACTGATCACAGCAACAGACGCTTTTGCAAATGATCTTTGGCATCCATGGTATTTTCAAATAATTGCAGGAATTAAATACCCTAAAATTATTTTTAATAAAGAAAAAATAGAATGGATTGCAAGTATGGTAATTCAACAATCTAAGCGGTATGTTTTTGATCCGGATGTTATAAAGTACATAAAACAATTACAAAATCAAAAATGTATGGTTGTAGCGCTTTCTTTTATGAGAAGTAGTTCTGTTGGGATCATCAAAAACTTACCTGAGTGGCGAGCAAACATGTTAAAAGATTTTGGCATAGATTTTAGTGGACAATTTGAAAATGCATCTTTTACAAAATTACCGGCATATAAAAATAGTTATCCGTGTTTATATAAAGGCATTCTTTGTACAAATAAACAATCCAAGGGTACAACATTAGGCGCATTTTTAGATTATTACAATTTAAATCCCGACAAAATTATTTTTTTTGATGATCGAACCGATCAACTAAATTCAGTTTTTAATGAATGCAAAAAACGCAATATAGATTTTTGTGGTTTTCAAGTTTTAGCCGCATATAAAAATAGACCAACATGGAATACCAACCGAGCCCTACTTCAGCTTGATTTTATTATAAAAAATTCAAGTTGGTTGTCGGATGAAATGGCAGACCAAATTATCAGAGGCCAATTACAAATTCAATAATTTTTGATTCAAAAATATTACACTATTTTAGTTTACAAACTAAAATTTTAATTTTATATTAGCGCTTATTTGTTAGAAGATTAGATATATTTAATGTTTTTTATATTTTTAAAGGTATCCTCTATGTTAAAAAAATTAATAGTTTTATTTTTATTCATTACAAGTTTTGGTCAAAATAGCATTTATGCAATAAATCCCTTAGATGACAAATTTAAACACGGCGTTGGTATTATTGATCCAAAACTTTGGGATACAGATGAACCAATTGAAGAAGTAACACAAGATACAATTATTAGACATTTTCAAAATGTTTGTGATGACTTTGGCTTTGAACAAGCATTTAAAGCAGCACAAAAAGGTATAAAAAGTAATAATTATGCAATAAAATGTTTATCTATGGCTATTTTTGCTATATTCATTTATAGCAATCCTGAATCTAAATTATTAAGCGATGAAAACATAAATTCATTGATAAAAATTATTATCAATGAATTATCACAACAAGATAAATATTCTAACGATAAAATATTTAAACGTACTTCAATAATGTTATCCTATTTAATTAAGATAATAATCACTCATGCAATAAATAAATTAGATGAAAAACAAATTTGTACTTATGCAACCACTTTAATCAATGCTTTTGAAGAATATTCAAAAAATAATACTGAAATACAATCTATGTTTTTAAAATTAAAGCAGGTCATGAGGTTATAAAGACGGTGGTTATTTTACTAGCTAGTCAGATTATTGAAAATATCATAGAGGAACTAAAATTGGTAAGCCATATCGCACATAAACTAAAATTTTAAATCACTCCAAGCAACAATATTAGAAAAAGATCGCTTTTGCGACTCGTCTCCTGCATAAACTAAAAAACTGTTTTTTGATTCTATTTTCGCAAGCTCATTTCAATAGGAATCAACTTTTGTACTTATTAGAGTTTTGCAAATCAGGGAATCGATTCCCTGATTTGCAAAACTTTTTCTATAATGCGCCAAAATAACTATTTCTTGTCTACTCTACCCACTCTAACTCTGCACATATGTTCAGAATTAAAATATTTACAAAAAAATTCTTCTCTATATTTTAAAATCTTAATCTTTGCATTATGTACAAACTAAATAAAGGTTTGATATGTTAAAAAAAATTATTTTTTCTGTTTTATTAATTACAAGCTTTGATCAAAATACCATTTATTCAATGGAAATTAATTTGAAATCCAATATAAAACTAAACGAAATTTCTTTTTTTGAAAAAATTATCATTCCAACCCCATCAAAAGCAACAAAAGTCCATGCAATATCAGGGATATCTTTCGAAAATAATATTATTTTTGCATATTATGCAAACTATCCATCAGAAAAAAGTAACATCCATATGCAAAATATTTGTATTAGTAGAGGAACTATAAATGATAGTAACACAATAACATGGATATCGCCAAGCATAGCTGCAACTCCATTTGAAATTTCTAATAAGTTTTATAATTCGGAAAATAAATGCTTTGATCCAGTTTTGTTTTTATTTAAGAATATTATTTATTTATTCTATAAAGTCGGCACGCATCCTAGAAACTGGTTTGGATTCGTAAAAATTTCTTATGATTATGGAGAATCTTGGACAAAACCAATTCCACTTCCAGAAGGCATATTAGGACCAACTAAATGTAAACCATTAATCGCACAAAATGATAACGATTTAATTTGCGGATCTTCTACTCAAAAGGAAAATTTCAAAGTTGAAAACAATAAACAAGGCGATGGATGGATTTCAATTAATATTTTAAAAGATTTTGGCAAATTAGAAATTTTAGAAATTAACAACTCAAAAAATTGGGAGCTCATAGACAACGTAACATATGGAAATCCCGGATCTGTTATAATTCAACCAGCAATATGGCAATATAATACAAACATTTATATGTTATGTCGCTCCAACAATGGTAAGCTAGTGTATACAAATTCAAATGATTATGGAAAAACTTGGTCAAATTCAATTGATTCTGAATTGCCAAGTAACTATTCTGCTATAGATATTTTAAGTACAGAAACAGAAATTTTTATGGCATGGAATCCAATTAACAACAATTTTAGAAATAAACTTATATTATCAAAACTAATTAATCCTTTAGCTCCAGAAAAACTATCTTCTTGGGAAGAGATATTTGTAATTGAAAGTGATGATCAAAATCCAAAAACAGAATACTCTTTTCCATCTATAATTTTTCAAAATAATAAGTTGATTGTAGCATATGGAGTAAATCAAAAAGAAATGCGGCTAGCCATTATTGATTTTAAAACGTGAAAATAATATTTATGAAAAGACAATTAAATGAGGCCAATTTTATGAAAAAAATATTTACACTTATATTGTTATTTAGTTTTTTTAATATATACGGAATAACATTTGAGAAACCTAGTAAAAACATAGAAGCTATAATAAAATTTATTATAGCAAATTCGGAAGATGATATTTTAGAAATTAATGGAGATAATGAAAAAGCGCTATGGCTTAAATATGGAATTAACTGGAATGAAATATTTTTGAATGTTGACGAGAGTATTTTCTATAATGGCATATGGTATAGCCCTAAACTTTGTAAGAAGATAGAAGAATTGCAAACTCTAGTAAATGCAAAACGATATAAATACGCTATTGATTCCAACGATTTAACAACAATAGTTGATGCTATAGAAAAGAATCCAAATAATATAAAAACGTTAATCTTAAATTCTAATAAGATTGGTAAAGCTGGTGTTAAAATTCTTACAAATTTATTGAATAGTAAAAATTGCAATTTAAAAAATATTTCTATTTTAAATGATCAAGCTGATTTAGACAATACAGATATCAAAATTATAACCAAAACATTAAAAATATAAAAAAAGAAAGATTTATCATGCTTAAAAAAATATTTTTTTTAAGCATGACAATAAGCACATTAAGTCAAAGCAATCTTTTTGCATGGCAAAAAGATAAAAAATCACTGTACTCATTATTTAAACATACAATAGAAAAAGGTCACAAACACAGCATTAGATGGAATAAAGAAGATTATTTAAAAAAAATTAATAAGCTATTTAAAAAAATGAATGAAAATAAAAAGGAAGATGAAAATTTTGATTATGACAATATGATAAAGATATTGAAATTATGTGATTCTGACCCAGGCAAAAGATATTTTAGATAATATTGATTAATGTTAAATGATATCTAAAACACATTAATTATTCACAAAATTATCAATAGTTGTAAAAGAATACCCACGATCTTTTAGAACATTGATAATTGTAGATAAAGCTTCAGCTGTTGCTCCTTTATCAGAATTACTATGCATTAAAATAATTTCACCTGGACGAACATTAGAAATAACTTTTTCAACAATTGCATCTTTTGTTTTTTCAAACCAATCTAAAGTATCTAGAGACCAAAAAATTAATTTATATTTTAAATCTTTTAATTGTTGTAAACCTATATCGTTTATATCTCCATAAGGTACCCGCATAAGTAAAGGCCTTTTTCCAATATATTTATCTAAAATTTTTTCTGTAGTTTCAACTTCTTGCATAATATCTTTTTTAGAAATCGTAGAAAATCGTGAATGATTCCAACTATGATTCAAAACTAAATGTCCCTCTTTAAAAGCACGAAGAACAACCTCTTTATTTTCTTCTATTTGTT